>CANRJF010000009.1 GCA_947630855.1 uncultured Lachnospiraceae bacterium | reverse complement strand
ATAATCGTAGAATCCATTTGAGAATGTAACAGCAGCTTGCAAATGATATATTTTTGTTCCTAAATCCGTGTTTAGTTAATTTCATGAGAAATAAATTCTATTTTGCGAGGGGTGATAAATATGAATAGAAAATAATCAATAAAACCAAGAAACTATTAGAGAAAGGAGAACAATATGAAAAATAACACTATTAAAGCAATGATTACAGGGGCCACAGGCTTTTTATCATCCATCCTTGGGATACTGTATATTCCCGTGCTGCTTTTAGCGGCAAGCAACATTATTGATTATGCCACAGGCCTTATGGCGGCGCCAAACAGAAAAGGCAGAGGAATCGACAAAGGAATCACTTCCTACAAAAGCATGAAGGGCATTACCAAAAAGGTAAGCATGTGGCTTTTGGTAGTTGTGGGAGCAATCATTGACGAACTGCTTAAATATTCTGCTGAAACCCTGGGTTTTTCCCTGCCGTTTCACTTTTTAGTGGCTTGCGTGGTTGCCATTTGGATTGTCTGCAATGAGATTATCAGCATCCTGGAAAATATGGTAGATATTGGGATTAAACTGCCGGGCTTCCTTATGCCGCTTGTAAAAAATATTAAGGCATACACGGAAAGCCTTACAGGATTACCAGCAGAAGAAGAAGAGGAGGAATAAGGATATGACAACACAGCAGCAGATGGAATTTATTGCATTTATTGATAAAATAGGGGAACTGGCAGTAATCGACATGAGGGAAAGCGGTGTGCTTGCTTCTGTAACCATAGCTCAGGCTATATTGGAATCTGGATATGGAATGGAAGAACTGGCCAGGAAAGCAAACAATTTCTTTGGGATGAAGTGTACTTTATCCGGCAATACATGGAAATCGGTATGGGATGGCAAGTCAAAGTATACCAAGAAAACACAAGAGCAGAAAAAGGACGGCAAGGAATACACAGTTACAGCGAATTTCCGCAAGTATCCTAATATGGAGACAAGCGTAAAAGACCACTCCTGCTATCTGACAGGGGCAAGAAAAGGCGGCAGACTGCGGTTCCCGGGGTTGTCCGGTGAAAAGGATTATCAGAAAGCCATCCAGATAATCAAAGACGGCGGTTATGCCACAGATACACAATATGTATCCAAAGTATGCAGCATAATTGAAAAGTTCGGCCTGTTTCAGTATGATGTGATGGAAGCAGGGGAAGATTCTGATGCAGGAATCAACATCATAGAGCAGCTTGCAAAGCAGAATCCTTGTTATAAAAAAGGGACGCAGATAACGCCGATAGGTGGTATGCTCCACAGCGTTGGTGTTCCACAGCCGGACCCATGCGCTTTTTTGGCAAATTGGCAGTCTAGCGGTGCAAATACATGCGTTCATGCAGTGGTAGGGAAAAATGCAACAGTCTATCAGCTTTTGCCCTGGAACATGAGGGCATGGCATTGTGGCAGCGGAAGCAAAGGAAGCGGTAACAATAACCTAATCAGCCTGGCAATGACAGAAGCGGCCACACTCAAGTATACAGACGGTTCAATCTGGATTGAACTTGGAAACGGCGCAAATACAAAATCCCATGTGCTTGCTACATATGCAAATGCGGTACGGTTCTTTGCCGAAATCTGCAGGAAATTTGGCTTTAATCCTCTTGATAGCAATGTACTTATGAGCCACAGCGAGGGACATAAAAAAGGAATTGCCAGTAATCACGGGGACGTGGAACATATTTGGAAGAAGTTTGGTCTTTCCATGAACCAGTTCCGGCAGGATGTAAAAAAGGCAATGAAGGAATTAGCAGTTTCCACCGTTCCCGGCATTCCGGTGGACAGCAGCAGTGATGATACTGGCAACCAGAAAATTAATCCTCTGGACGGCACTGTAAAAGTCATTTACAAAGGATTTGACGGGCTTAACGTTAGAAAAGCCCCGTCATACATTGGGGAAGTAGACCATGTTGTTAAAGACGGCACATTTACTGTTGTGGGAATCTCTAATGATGAAAAGTGGTACAAGCTGGCAAGCGGCCTGTTTATTACGGCAATCCCGAGCTATGTATCATTTAAAGCCACCCCTGAACAGAAAGCCCAGACTGCCGGGACTGGATATTACCGTGTCCGCAAGAAATGGGCAGATGCAGGAAGCCAGATAGGAGCCTTCAAGAAAAAGGAAAATGCCTTTGAGCTGTGCAGGCAGAATAGCGGATATAAGGTGTATGATGATTCTGGAAATGAAATTTATCCCTTAAATGATTCCATTCCCCAGAATAAAGAATTTAAGGTACGGGTATCAATTTCAAACTTAAGAATCAGGAAGGGGCCGGGAACAACCTATGACTATCACAGGAAAAATGGACAAGCATTATATACCAGCAAGGGAGAATTTACAATTGTAAAAACCAAAGACGGCCCAGGGGCAAGGCTCTGGGGACTTTTAAAGTCTTATGAAAAAGGGGAAAATGGATGGATTGCTCTGGATGAGGGAGTGAAGGTATTAAATTAATGCAGATGCAAAGAGAGTATTTCTTGCTCTCTTTGCTATTAGCAAGAATATTGTCAACATTATATCTAAAAATCTGCCTATATTTTATTTGAAATTTGAATACATGTATGTTACAACAAATATATATAAGAGTTGTGTGTAGGTGAGATAGGAAGATGAATATATGTGGTATAAGGTGTTGGAAGTGGCAAAGTATATAATATCAAGGTGTTCAGAATTGAGAAATCCGGTTAGTAATTTAAAATTACAGAAGATGTTATATTTTATATGGATAGAGTTTTATAAGCATACAGGCAGAACGCTTTTTTTGGATGATATTTGTGCATGGCAGTTAGGCCCGGTGGTTCCAATTGTCTATTATGAATTTTGTCAGTATGCTGGGCAGCCTATTTTTGCATTCTATTTGACAGAAATAAATGAAAAGGATAAACATATACTTGATGATATAATAAATAAATTTATTGATGTTCCTGCTTATGAACTTGTTCAGAGAACCCATAGAATCGGGACAGCATGGTATGAAGTATACAAAAATGGAGCAGGGAACAGAAAGGTTATACCATATTCTTTAATCAAAAAAAGGAATGCGTAAAAAGTATATGCTTGTAAAAGAAAGAGTTAGAAAGCAGGAAGAATTAGAAAAAGATTCTTCATATCTTATTTCTCCCTGCACAATCCTGTCTTGCGGTCTTTAAATGTGTTTATTAAAGATTTTTTCTGGCCGTGGTATAATTAAGCCAAAAACGGAGGCGCGGATATGGATATCAGAGACAGCATTATTGAAAAGGTTATGGGGGCGTTGGCTAAAGTGGGACAGGAAGTATCTGATATTGTGCAGGACACATTGATAATGGTACTGAATGACTATGAGATTCAGGAGAGGTGTACAGAGGTTGCAGTGCCAGATACTGCTCCTGAATCTATGTTAAAGAAATTTATAGCAACCAAGAGACTGGAAGGGATGGCGGAAAGCACGCTTGCCAGGTATTTTGATGCAAACTTGAAACTCCTTCAGTTCCTGCGGAAAGATTTATCCAAGATAACGACTTATGACATACGTTTCTATTTATCATACAGAAGGGAATGTTCGGGACGGAAAGTAAGCAACCGTACATTGGACGGAATGAGAAGATGTTATTCCAGCTTTTTTAGCTGGTTAAATGCAGAAGGGATAATTCCACATAACCCTTGTGCCGGGATTAAGCAGATTAAATACAAGAAAGATGTAAAAAAGCCGTTTTCAGCAGTGGATATTGAAAAGATGCGTAAGGCTTGTGCTGATAATGCCCGTGATTTGGCATTGATTGATTTCTTATACTGCACTGGATGCAGAGTTTCCGAAGTGGCAGGCCTTAATATTAGCGATATAGATTTTGAAGCAATGGAGTGTGTAGTGACAGGAAAAGGAAACAAAGAGAGGTATGTTTATCTGTCAGAGGTGGCAGCTATGCATTTGAAAGAATACCTGGGTTCCCGGAAAGATGATTATGAAGCATTGTTTACAGGGAAGGGGACAGAGAGATTGCAGAAAAATGGTATTGAAGCTATTGTAAAGAATATAGGGAAAAAGGCAGGGGTAGATTATGCCCATCCGCACAGGTTCCGGCGCACTCTGGCCACCAACCTGCTAGACAGAGGCATGAATATTCAGGATGTGGCAGAGATATTAGGCCATGCTGATTTGAAGACAACGCAGATTTATTGTTATATCAGCAAAAAGAATGTAAAAGCGGCATTTTGCAAGTATGCGGCATAATTTATTAACTAAACACGGATAAAAGCCATGTAGGCAGCATTATATTTTCAACCACTCTTGATACTATGGGCAAAGTTATTGCCATATACGGAGGTGTTAAATGGGTAAAAATCGAAAACAGATTTTTGCTTGGCGCGTCTAACTCTTACAAAATAAATAGTACTGGCGGTGAAGCAACACATAAATTAACAATAAATGAAATGCCGTCACATGGTCACAATTATACAACAGTTGGCTTATATCAGACCATTCAAAACTATGTTGAACCACTTAATGACCCTAATAAAGCCATAGGAAAAACTTCTGCGACAACAGTATCTACGGGAAGCAACGCGGCGCATAACAACATGCCGCCTTACAGGGCGGTATACATATGGGAAAGGACAAAGTAAACATTATGTTTGCTTTAAAGATTTTTGACCCATAAAAATTGAACAGTTATGTATATTGTTCCGCTGTTTCCTGGTGCAACTAAGCTGGTAAATCCAGACGCGGATGCGCTTCCGTTTTTAAAACTTACACCCTCAATGCTTGCCAAGGTCACTGCACTCAAATTGTGAAACATAGTGGCCATGACGGGAGTATAACCTCTTAAAGAAGAATTCAGTGTAAAACTGTTAGCACCATATGCAACTGGAAAAGTACCCGTTGCCGTTGTTACTCTTATCAAGCCTTTTAAATTTGTTGATAAATTGGTTGTATTTGTTTTTAAAGCGGCCGTATCCGTGTTTAATTAATTTCACGATAAAATAAATCCTAAAATATAGACAATAAGGTGAAAAAGAAAACCAAAGACGGCCCAGGGGCAAGGCTCTGGGGACTTTTAAAGTCTTATGAGGAAGGGGAAAATGGATGGATTGCTTTGGATGAGGGAGTGAAGGTATTAAATTGATGCAGATGCAAAGAGAGTATTTCTTGCTCTCTTTGCTATTAATTGTCAACATTATATCTAAAAATCTGCCTATATTTTATTTGAAATTTGAATACATGCATGTTACAACAAATATATATAAGAGTTGTGTGTAGGTGAGATAGGAAGATGAATATATGTGGTATAAGGTGTTGGAAGTGGCAAAGTATATAATATCAAGGTGTTCAGAATTGAGAAATCCGGTTAGTAATTTAAAATTACAGAAGATGTTATATTTTATATGGATAGAGTTTTATAAGCATACAGGCAGAATGCTTTTTTTGGATGATATTTGTGCATGGCAGTTAGGCCCGGCAGTTCCAATTGTCTATTATGAATTTTGTCAGTATCCAGAGAACCCCTAGAATTGGGACAGCATGGTATGAAGTGTACAAAAATGGAGCAGGGAACAGAAAGGTTATACCATATTCTTTAATCAAAAAAAGGAATGCGTAAAAAGTATATGCTTGTAAAAGAAAGAGTTAGAAAGCAGGAAGAATTAGGAAAAATTTGTTTTAATGTGGCAAAGAGCGGCAGTGATGCTCCCTTTTTTAATTATATGTTAATGCAATACAGACCGCCATATTGGCTGATAATATACTGCGCAATCTTAGGATTTGTTTCCTTTATATTTATGGGATATTCCAATCTTTTTTCATAATTCCACATTATCTGCATCCTCCTTCCCAGGGCCAGGGGTCAGTAACCCAATCCCAGTGGTTACCAGCGTTTACATTGCTAAGGCACAGTGGTGTATACTGGGAAGCATAGAGTGCAAGTGCCTTTTCCCGTTCCATATTATAATGGTTAAAGTAATTGATAGCGTCCACATCGTCCGGGTGGGTATCTAAAAACAAAAGCACATCCGTAACTGCGAAGCTGACTTCGTTAATCCATTGCAGCAATTGGGCCTGGTTCATATTCTGGTTTGGCATCTGCATCCTCCCTTCCACCCTAAAAATGGTTTATTTAATTCTGAAAAGATAGTTCCTTGCCCAAAGCCTTCACACGGTTCATAGAGAGCCTGAAAAGTCTGCATAGGCACGTATGCCATTGCCAGAACCTGGCAGGAGGAACCTGTGGGCATACAGGGAATTGGGGCAGGACGAGAGCTTGAAACATTCCGTGGCTGTATACAACGATTCATTTTTATTCTCCTTTTTTTGTGTTATATGTATAAAATATGCATATTTTTGTGCAGGGTGACTAATGAAAAAAATAAATAAGCTATTGATTTTCAATTCAAAAGTATGTTACTATGCCTAATAGAGTGTTTTTATTACAGACAGATAATTGTATAAAAACAGAAAATAATAGTATTTAGTGAGGAATCATATGAAAAAATGTTATTATGGATTGGCAGCGCTGATACTGGCTGTTCCATTATTGGCAGGATGTGCAGACAGCGGCAAAAATGCAGGGGAGGAATTAAGTGATACGGAGGCTATGATTGCTTCGGCGCTGGATTTTAACGCAAAAGATTATGTAAAGCTGGGAGAATATGAAAATTTAACTGTGGAATATCCCCTGCCTTATGTGTCCGAGGAAGATGTTCAGATGTACGTGGATAGCCTTGTAGACGAGAACACGGAGTACAATGAGGTGGACCGGGCTGCGGCAAATGGGGATATGGTAAATATTGACTTTGAAGGAACCATTGACGGGGAAGCCTTTGAGGGAGGAAGCGCCGAGGATTACGAATTTATTCTTGGCAACGGTGAATTTTTAGAAGATTTTGAGAGCAATATCATAGGGCAGGCCGCAGGCGGTACTGTAACATTCCAGTCAAAGTTTCCCGATGATTATTACGAGGAAGTTGCCGGGAAAACAGCGGAGTTTACAGTTACGGTTAATTCCGTCAGTGAAGTAGTAGTGCCGGAATACACGGATGAACTTGTTGCAAAAAGCACAGAAGAATATAGCGATATGAAAGAATATGAACAGGCAATCAGGGAAGAATTAATGATAGAAGCCCAGGGGGAATCCGAGGAAGAGGCAAAGAACAACGCCATTGCCGCGGCAGTGGACAATGCCAAAATTGATGGATATCCTCAGACACTTTATGATTATTGTTATTATGACACCATATCCATTTATAAAAGTTATGCGGGATTATACGGCATGGAGTATGAAGACTTTAAAGCAGAGTACATGGAAGATGACGAAGTTGAGCAGATTGTTATGGAAACTGTAAATGAGATTTTAGTATGCCAGGCAATTGCAAAAAAAGAAGGATTAGAGATAACTAAGTCGAATTATGAGAAGCTGGCAAAAGAGGTGGCTTTGGAATATGGATATGAAACTTTAGAAGAATTTCAGACAGATTACAATGAAACAGAGATTAAAATTATCCTTCTTCAGGAGAGAGTAGGAGATTTTCTCTATGAATCCGCTGAACTGGAAGAAGTTTCATGGGAGGAATATGACAGCGAGTCCCAGGAGTAAAAGCCGAAAATACGGATATTTTTAGATAATTTAGAAAGATGAAGAATAAATCTTTGAAAATGAGAAAAAGTATGATATAATAAATTAGTTTAATTTGTCATTAACTGGAAATCAATCACACCGGGGAGATCGTTTTATGGAAGATAATTCTACAAAAGGACTGAAACGGGAACGCAGAAAGCGACAGAGAATCAGCAGGATTAAGAATGGAATTATAGGAATATTCGGGATTTGGCTGATAGCTTCCGTAGTGATATGTGTGTCATTAACGTTTCGTATGAATTCATTGGAAGAGAAATTGGATTATCTGTTGGATAATTTTACGGTAAGCGGGCAGTTGGAAGAGGAATCCAAGCAGAATCCCGGAAATGCGGATGAAAGCGCCTACTTTGATTTGGAGGAGGCAACGGAGGTTGTAATTCAGGAGAATTATGATATTGCCCAGGCGGTAAACCAGCAGGAGAACCTGGCACAGGAAGGGGATATCCATAAAGTATACCTTACTTTTGATGACGGGCCCAGCAGTAATACGGAAGAAATTTTGGACATTTTAAAACAATATAATATAAAAGCCACATTTTTTGTGATTGGCAAAGAAGATGATGCTTCAAAAGCTTTGTATAAGAGAATTGTGGACGAGGGCCATACTTTGGGAATGCATTCCTATTCTCATAAGTATAGCGTTTTATACGAATCCATGGATTCTTTTGAACAGGATTTTTCCCAGATACAGAACTATTTGTTTGAAGTCACAGGGAAGGAATGTCTGTTTTACAGATTTCCTGGCGGAAGCAGCAACCATGTGAGCAATACGGATATGTCGGAATTTATCCGGTATCTGAATAAACAGGGTATTACATATTTTGACTGGAATGTTTCCAGTGGAGATGCTACTTCACAGGCATATACGCCAAATGAATTAGTTGAAAATGTAATGAAAGATGTAGTAAAATATAAAACATCTGTTGTTCTTATGCATGATGCGGAGACGAAGGATAATACAGTGGAGGCGCTTGTCCCTATGATTGAGTCACTGCAGAGCATGGGAGCGGAGATTTTACCCATAGATGATGGAACAACTGTAATTCAGCATATTGCAGCATCCAGTGTTGAAGAAGAGTAGATATACCCGTGAGCCAAATGATTTGACAACAGGCATTCTCTATTTTAACGGGAACAGCAAATTATTTGGCAAATGTGTATGCTCTGGAGTATAATAAGAAAATGGAGGAATTGAAATGGGTTTTTTTAAGGAGTTTAAAGATGACTTTTCCCAGGCAGTGAATGAACTCATGCCGGGAGAGGATGGCATTACAGAAGATAGTGCCCTGGGAAATGATGACATGGTGGTGAATACTTTAGATGATGAAGTAGATACCGAGTCTGAACTTTCCAAGTTAAATGGTTTGCTGGAGCATGTAGCCGACGCGCCGTCAGTGTCGCAGTCAGTTGTAAAGCAGCAGCAGGTAGCTGAACTGGAGAAAGAATTTGCGGCAGAAGCTGCAAAGGAACAGGCAAAATCCCAGCCAAAAGCAGAACCAAAGCCTGAAGTAAAGGCGGCAGCAGAAAAAGTACAGAAAGAAACCGTAGCAGAGGAGCCGGTGGATAAAGTAGAAACAGTAATGGAGGAGAAAAAAATAATGAACGAAGAAACAATGACAGTAGCAAATGAGAATCAGGTACCGGAAGTAAATCCTAATGAGATATCAGATGAGACTACCGTAATCACAGAAGGAACCAACATTAAAGGTGATATTAATTCCAATGGCTCCGTAGATTTAAGAGGAAAAATCAGCGGAAATGTGGCTTGTAACGGCAAATTAACAGTTACCGGTATCTTAGAAGGCAACAGCAATTCTTCCGAGTTCTTTGCTGATGCAGCAAAAGTGGAAGGCGAGGTAAACAGTACGGGAACTGTTAAGATTGGTATAGGTTCCGTTGTCATCGGCAATATTACGGCAAGTTCCGCAGTAATTGCAGGAGCCATCAAAGGTGATATTGATGTGCAGGGGCCTGTTGTTGTGGATACTTCCGCAGTTGTTATGGGTAATATCAAATCACGTTCCGTACAGATTAATAACGGTGCAGTTATTGAAGGTTTCTGTTCCCAGTGTTATGCAGATATTGATGTACAGGGACTTTTTGACGAGAAGAAAGGAAATTAATTTATGAAGCGGGTTTTATTGAAACTAAGCGGAGAGGCTTTAGCCGGAGAGAAAAAGATGGGTTTCGATGAACCTACTGTAATTGAAGTGGCAAAGCAGGTCAAACAGTTGACAGACAAACAGATACAGGTGGGCATTGTAATAGGCGGCGGCAATTTCTGGCGGGGGCGTACCAGTGAGACAATTGACCGTACCAAAGCAGACCAGATTGGTATGCTGGCTACTGTCATGAATTGTATTTATGTATCGGAGATATTCCGGTTTTTGGGCATGAAAACACAGGTCTTGTCCTCCTTTGCGTGCGGGACTATGACCCAGGTGTTTTCAAAAGACCTGGCTAACCAATATTTTGAAGAAGGCAGGGTTTTGTTTTTTGCAGGGGGAACAGGCCATCCTTATTTTTCAACGGATACGGCAACAGTGCTTCGTGCCGTAGAAATTGAGGCGGATGCCATCCTTTTGGCAAAGGCGGTAGACGGCATATATGACAGTGACCCCAAGATAAATCCGGCTGCAAAGCGTTATGAGCGCATTTCCATTGAAGATGTGATTGCACAGAAACTGGCGGCTATGGATTTAACGGCATCCATTATGTGTATGGAGAACAAGATGCCTATGTATGTGTTTGCATTAAATGAAGAAGACAGCATTGTAAAAGCAATTTCCGGTAAATTTAGCGGAACAGTGGTTACAGTATAGGAGGGGTATGATGGATACACGATTAGAGCCATTTGAAATAAAAATGCAGAAATCCGTTAAAAATATGGAGGATGAATTTGTCAGCATCCGTGCAGGACGGGCAAATCCCCATGTTTTGGATAAGCTTAGGGTAGATTATTACGGTTCGCCGACACCGATTCAGTCTGTTGCCAATGTCAATGTACCGGAGCCGAGAATGATTCAGATTCAGCCATGGGAGGCTTCCATGGTAAAAGAGATTGAAAGGGCAATTTTAACCTCCGACCTTGGTATTAATCCTACCAATGACGGCAAGGTAATCCGCCTGGCATTCCCGGAACTCACTGAGGAGCGGAGAAAGGAACTGGCAAAAGACATTAAGAAAAAAGGCGAGAGCGCAAAAGTTGCTATCCGCAACATCCGCCGGGATGCCAATGATTCTTTTAAGAAACTGGCAAAAGAGGATGTTTCCGAGGATGAGATAAAAGAATTGGAAAGTAATGCGCAAAAGATGACAGATAAATATATTGCGCAGGTGGATAAGGCAGTAGAGGCTAAGACGAAAGAAATCCTTACTGTATAGGAAATCCGGTAAGAAAGGGGGACACTGCAATATGTGTGCCTCTTTTTGTAATAGGAGGTTCTAAGATGAATATACCAAACCATGTTGCCATTATATTAGACGGAAACGGCCGCTGGGCAAAAAGCAAGGGTATGCCCAGGAATTATGGGCATACTATGGGGGCTAAGAATGTAGAAGGCGTATGCAGGGCGGCTTATGATTTAGGAATCCGCTATTTGACGTTTTATGCATTTTCCACGGAAAACTGGAATCGTCCCAGGGCAGAAGTTGAGGCGATTATGAATCTGCTGGAGTCCTATTTGAAAAACTGCCAGAAAATTGCCAAAAAGAATAATATGCGTGTGAGGGTGATTGGCGATTTGTCCCACCTGGACAGTAAATTTCAGGAAAATATTAAAGCCTTAGAGGAAAGTTCTGCCGCATACGACGGACTTTGCCTTACCATAGCCATCAATTACGGAAGCAGGGACGAGATGGTTCGTGCCATGAAGAAAATGACAAAAGACTGTATGGCAGGAGAGCTGGGTGTGGAGGAAATCAATGAGGAGAAATTTGCCTCATATCTGGACACGGCGGGTATTCCTGACCCGGATTTGCTTATTCGTACCAGCGGTGAGCAAAGGCTTTCCAATTATCTTTTGTGGCAGCTTGCGTACAGTGAATTTTATTTTACAGATACTCCATGGCCGGATTTCCACGAGGAAGAGCTGAAAAAAGCTGTGGAGGCGTACAGTGCCAGGGACAGGCGGTATGGCGGGCTGAAAGAAGAGGAGATTCATGTTTAAGACGAGATTGTTAAGTGGAATCGTGTTGATAATACTTGCCCTGTTATTTATTATTACGGGAGGGTATGTTTTGTGGACTGCCGTTGCCGTTATATCTATTATCGGAATGTTTGAATTATACCGCATTTTTCATGTGGAAAAAAGCTTTCCGGGGATTGTAGGGTATGCAGCCGCATTGGCATATTACGGGAATCTGCTTTTTTTTAGGGCAGAGGATGTCATGGTTTTTGTCATGGGATTTCTGATTGTGCTGATGTTTGTGTATGTGTTCACTTACCCTAAGTATAAGACAGAGCAGATTTTAGCGGTATTTTTCGGAGTGTTTTATGTGGCGGTAATGCTTTCTTACGTGTATCGCATTCGTATGTTAAACAGGGGAGCTTACATTGTATGGCTTGTATTTTTGTGTTCCTGGGGATGTGATACATGTGCTTACTGCGTTGGCGTGTTGTTTGGAAAACATAAAATGTCCCCCAGATTAAGCCCAAAAAAATCCATAGAGGGAGCAGTTGGGGGAGTGGCAGGAAGCATGTTATTAACCTGCCTTTATGCCAATATATTTAAAAAACCCATGGACATTACAACAAACGAAGTGTTGATTTTGGCTGTTATCAGCGGAATCGGAGGGTTAATTTCCATGGTGGGGGATTTGACGGCTTCCGCCATAAAGAGGAATTATGAAATTAAAGATTACGGGAAATTAATTCCGGGCCACGGAGGTATTTTAGACCGTTTTGACAGTGTTATCTTTACGGCGCCGATTATCTATTATTTAGCAGTATATTTGATGGGATAAGTGAAAAATATGAAGAAAATAGCAATTTTGGGCTCCACGGGCTCCATAGGAACCCAGACCTTGGAAATTGTAAGGGAACAGGGAGATATCCAGGTGACTGCCCTTGCCGCAGGCAGCAATATCCGTCTTTTAGAACAGCAGATACGGGAATTTCACCCTAAAGTTGTCTCTGTTTGGGATGAAGAAAAGGCAAAAGCATTAAAAGAGAATATCAGGGATTTGGATGTGACGGTTTTTGGGGGAATGGACGGACTTTTGGCTGTGGCAGCGGAAAAGTCTGCGGAAATTCTAGTGACTGCCATTGTGGGGATGGTGGGAATCCGTCCCACCATAGCCGCAATCCGTGAAGGAAAAACAATTGCCCTTGCCAACAAAGAGACTCTTGTGACGGCAGGACATATTATTATGCCTTTGGCAAAGGAATATCATGTACCTATACTTCCCGTAGACAGCGAACACAGCGCTATTTTCCAGTGTCTTTTGGGCAGAGGCAATAACAGGGTGCATAAAATACTGCTTACAGCTTCCGGCGGGCCTTTTCGGGGGAAAAAACGGGAAGAACTGCAAAATGTCCGGGTGGAAGATGCATTAAAGCATCCCAATTGGGAAATGGGAAAGAAAATCACCATTGATTCCTCCACCCTGGTAAATAAGGGATTGGAAGTGATGGAGGCAAAATGGCTTTTTGATGTGGATTTAGAGCAAATCCAGGTGGTGGTGCATCCCCAGAGCGTGATACATTCCGCAGTGGAATATGAGGACGGGGCGGTGATTGCCCAGTTGGGAACGCCGGATATGCGCCTGCCCATTCAGTTTGCATTATATTATCCCGAAAGAAGAAATTTAAGCGGTGAAAAATTAGACCTTTTTCAGTTGGGAAGCCTTACTTTTGAGAAGCCGGATACCCATGCATTTCCAGGGCTTGCTTTGGCTTATGATGCCATGAAGCGGGGAGGGAATATTCCTACCGTATTTAATGCGGCAAATGAAAAGGCTGTTGCCATGTTTTTAGAGCGTAAAATTTCTTATCCCATGATTACGGAGATTATTGAGGAGTGTATGAAAAAAATAGAATTTGTACAAAATCCCAGTGTAGAGCAGATTCTTGAAACGGAAGCCTTTGCATATGAATTAATAGAAAGCAGGTGGTAAAATGAAGTTTATAATTGCAATTATATTATTCAGTATTATTATTTTATTCCATGAATTGGGACATTTTCTGCTGGCAAAGCGTGCAGGCATCCGTGTGAATGAATTTTGCCTTGGAATGGGGCCCACTTTAGTGGGATTTACCAAAGGAGAGACAAAATATTCCATTAAGCTGCTGCCTTTTGGGGGAGCATGTATGATGGAGGGAGAAGATGCGGAAAGCGATGATGCAAGGGCTTTTGGGCAAAAGACCGTATGGCAGAGAATCAGCGTGGTTGCGGCGGGGCCTGTCTTTAATTTTATTATGGCATTTGTTTTTGCAGTAATTTTACTGGCATGTGCCGGGTATGACAGACCGGAGGTTGTGGGGGTTATGGAAGGATTTCCCGCGGAGGAAGCAGGCCTTAGGGCAGGGGATACCATAAAAAAAATCAACCACAAATCCATCCATTTTTACCGGGAAGTCAGCATGTATACCATGTTCCATGAAGGAGAGCAGTTGAAAATTACCTACGAGAGGGACGGAGAAAAATTTTCTACGGTTTTAACTCCCAAGTATGATGAGGAATCCGGCAGGTATTTAATGGGATTAAATGGAACCTACGCCAGGGAACGGGGCAATGTAATCGAAACAGTGCAGCATGGGTTTTACGAGATTAAATACTGGATATGGACTACATTGCAGAGCCTTCGCATGCTTATCACAGGCCAGGTGGGCGTAAACCAGATGTCCGGCCCGGTGGGAATTGTAATGACCATTGGGGATACTTATGACCAGAGTGTGGAAGACGGATACTTTTATGTATTTTTGAACATGCTGAATTTCGCCATCCTGCTCAGCGCAAATTTAGGTGTTATGAATCTTCTTCCCCTGCCTGCATTAGACGGAGGAAGACTGGTATTTCTCATTATAGAGGCTGTGCGGGGTAAGAAAGTAGACCCGGAGAAAGAAGGCATGGTGCATTTTGTTGGAATTGTGCTTTTAATGGGGCTTATGGTATTTGTAATGTTTAATGACATACGAAATATCATTATGTAAAAAGAGAGGAATCTTATGGGCAGAAAAGACACAAAGGAAATAAGAATCGGAAATAAGGTAATCGGAGGCGGCAATCCTATTCTGATTCAGTCCATGACAAATACAAAAACAGAAGATACAGCCGCCACCGTATCACAGATTAAGGCATTGCAAAATGCCGGATGCGACATTATCCGGTGTGCCGTTCCCACCATGGAGGCAGCCAGGGCCTTAGCTGAAATAAAAAAACAGATAGATATTCCCCTGGTGGCGGATATCCATTTTGATTACCGTCTTGCCATTGCAGCCATGGAGTACGGTGCGGATAAAATCAGGATTAATCCCGGAAATATCGGGGCTAAAGACCGTTTAGAAGCAGTGGTAAAAGAGGCAAAATCAAAAAATATTCCTATACGGGTAGGGGTAAACAGCGGTTCTTTGGAGAAGGAACTGGTAGAAAAATATCATGGCGTTACGGCGGAAGGGCTTGTGGAGTCTGCGCTGGATAAAGTAAAAATGATTGAGGATATGGATTATGACAATCTTGTAATCAGCATTAAATCCTCGGATGTTTTAATGTGTGTCCGCGCCCATGAGCTGATAGCCAAAAAAACCCCTTATCCTTTGCATGTGGGAATTACGGAGGCAGGTACGATTATAAGCGGCAATATTAAATCTTCCATCGGTTTGGGCCTGATTCTTCACCAGGGCATCGGCGATACCATTCGTGTGTCCCTTACAGGAGACCCCTTAGAAGAAATTAAATCCGCAAAATTAATTTTAAAGACATTAGGCTTAAGAAAAGGCGGTATAGAAGTGGTTTCCTGTCCGACCTGCGGCAGGACAAAAATCAATTTGATAGAGTTGGCAAACCAGGTGGAAAACATGGTGGCGGATATTCCCCTTGACATTAAAGTGGCAGTAATGGGATGCGTGGTAAACGGGCCGGGAGAGGCAAAAGAAGCGGATATCGGAATTGCGGGAGGCATAGGGGAAGGCCTTATTATCAAACGGGGTGAAGTTTACAAAAAAGTCCCCGAGGAACAATTGCTTCCTGCCCTCAGGGAAGAATTATTACATTGGAGTGAAAACGAATGACAAAACTTTTTTTTGAAGTATTTCCCACATTAGCAGTAAACGGAGAAATGAAAAAATTATTGTCAGATATGAAAATTACAAAAGTAAGTGCGAATCCGGCAAGGACATGGATTCGCATTTATCTTTTGGGTACACGTCTTATACATAAAAAAAATATTTTTCTGTTGGAGCAGCAAATTAAAAAGCAGCTTTTTCCCCATCAGAATATGGAAATTAAAATAATAGAGAAATATAACCTTTCCGGCCAGTATAATGCCAAAAGGCTTTTGGATGTTTACAATGAAAGCATTGAGGAAGAGATAAAATGTTACAGCCTGCTGCTTTACAATATATACCACAGTGCAAAAACGGAATTTTCGGAAGATGACAGGATGCAGCTCTGCCTGGAAGATACGTTAATTGCCAGGGAGCGCTGCGGGGAATTAATAGAAATACTGGAGAAAATCGTGTGTGAGCGCTGCGGCCTGGATTTTAAAATAGAATTAAGCTATGACAAGGCAAAGAAAAGTAGCCAGATTAAAAATGCGGATTTTGTGATTCAGCAGGAAATAAAAAATGTGGTGAATCTGGCAATGGGAAACAGCCAGATTAAAGAGGAGGCAGGGGAGGAAGAATCCTCTGAAAAAGAACTGGTTATAATTCCCAAAGATGTGCCGGGCGGTAAAAAATCGGCAAAAAAGGCAGATGCGCCCAAAACCGTAAAAAAACGGGGCGGTTTCTACCAGCAGAGAAAATCGGATAACCCGGATGTGATTTACGGAAGGGATTTTGATGATGAAACTATTTCCATTGACAGGATTTTAGGTGAGATGGGAGAGGTTGCCATTCACGGCCAGGTGATTGAACTGGAAACAAGGGAAATCCGAAATGAAAAGACCATTGTGATTATAACCCTTACGGATTTTACCGATTCCATTGTAATAAAAATTTTTACCCCAAATGACAGGTTGGAAGAACTGTTGCAGGGAATAAAAAAAGGTGTATTTTTAAAAATAAAAGGTGTGACCACTATTGACAGGTTTGACAGTGAACTTACCATAGGTTCCATTGTGGGAATTAAGAAAGCCGGAGATTTCAGGGTAAGCCGTATGGACAACAGCCCCGTAAAACGTGTGGAGCTTCACTGCCACACAAAAATGAGTGATATGGATGGTGTGTCGGACGTAGGGGACATTATAAAATGTGCCAAAAAATGGGGGCATAAAGCCATTGCCATTACAGACCATGGAGATGTGCAGGCTTTTCCCGAGGCTAACCATGCCATTTCCCCGGATGATGATTTTAAAGTGATTTACGGAGTGGAAGCCTATCTGGTTGACGATTTAAAGCCCATGGTAGAAAACGGAAAGGGGCAGGATTTTCGGGATGTTTACATTGTGTTTGATTTGGAGACAACAGGTTTCAGCCCTAATGTAAATAAGATTATCGAGATTGGGGCTGTAAAAGTAATAGACGGAGCCATCACGGATAAGTTTTCCGTTTTTGTAAATCCCCAGGTGCCCATTCCTTTTGAAATTGAAAACCTTACGGGAATTAATGATGATATGGTTATTCATGCAGATACCATTGAAACTGTGCTGCCCTCATTTCTGGAATTTTGCGGGGATGGGGTTATGGTGGCACACAATGCGGATTTTGACATGAGCTTTATTAAGCATAACTGTAAACTTCTGGGAATTGAGAAAGATTTTACCGTTTTGGACACGGTGGCCCTTGCAAGAATGCTGCTGCCGGGGCTAAACAGGTTTAAGCTGGATACCGTGGCAAAGGCTTTGGGGGTATCCTTAGAGAACCATCACAGGGCGGTGGACGATGCAGGGTGTACCGCTGAGATTTTTGTAAAATTTATAGAGATGCTAAGGGACAGGGGCATTTTAAATTTAAAAAAACTGGAGGAAGAGAATACTACGGATGCCAATGTTATTGGCAAAATGCCCACCTACCATGCCATTATCCTTGCCACAAATGATATTGGAAGAATTAATCTCTACCGGTTGATTTCCATGTCCCATCTTAAGTATTATAACAAACGGCCCAGGATTCCCAAAACGGAATTTGTAAAGCACAGGGAGGGGCTTCTTATCGGCTCCGCCTGCGAGGCAGGGGAATTGTACCGGGCAGTTTTAAACGGAAGGCCCAGTGAAGAAATTGCAAGGCTGGTGGATTTTTACGATTATTTGGAAATCCAGCCTTTGGGAAACAATAAATTTATGATTGCCAGTGAAAAAGAGCCTGTGGAAAGTTTAGAGGATATACAGGAAATCAACAGGAAAATCGTAAAGTTGGGAGAGCAGTTCCATAAGCCGGTGGTAGCCACATGTGATGTCCATTTTTTAAATCCTGAAGATGAAATATACCGACGGATTATTATGGCGGGAAAAGGTTTTAAGGATGCGGACGACCAGGCGCCTTTGTATCTGCGCACCACAGAGGAAATGCTAGAGGAGTTTGCATATTTAGGCAGTGAAAAGGCGGAGGAAATTGTTATTACAAATCCTAATAAAATTGCAGATATGTGTGAAAAAATCTCCCCGGTAAGGCCGGACAAGTGCCCGCCTGTCATTGAGAATTCCGACCAGCTCCTTCGGGATATCTGCCACAGAAAGGCCCATGAAATGTACGGGGACATTCTGCCGCCTGTGGTGGAGGAGCGGTTGGAGAGGGAGTTAAATTCCATTATAAGCAACGGATATGCCGTTATGTATATCATTGCCCAGAAACTGGTGTGGAAATCCAATGAGGACGGATATTTAGTGGGTTCCCGCGGCTCCGTAGGTTCTTCCTTAGCGGCAACTATGTCAGGAATCACCGAAGTAAATCCTCTTCCTGCCCACTATCTTTGCAGGGAATGCCATTACAGCGATTTTGATTCAGAAGATGTAAAAGCCTTCAGCGGCAGAAGCGGCTGCGATATGCCGGATAAAATATGCCCCAAATGCGGCAAACCTTTGAGCAAAGAGGGATTTGACATTCCCTTTGAGACATTCCTTGGGTTTAAAGGGAACAAAGAGCCGGATATTGACTTAAACTTTTCCGGGGAATATCAGAGTAAAGCCCATGCCTACACGGAAGTTATTTTTGGATACGGGCAGACATTCAGGGCTGGAACCATTGGCACATTGGCGGATAAAACGGCTTTTGGCTATATTAAAAACTATTTTGAAGAGAAGGGCGTTCACAAAAGAAACTGTGAGGTCAACAGGATTGTCCAGGGATGTGTGGGTGTGCGCCGTACTACGGGACAGCATCCGGGAGGGATTATCGTTCTTCCGGTGGGGGAGGAAATCGATTCGTTTACTCCGGTACAGCATCCGGCAAACGATATGGAAAGCAGCATTATCACAACACATTTTGACTATCACTCCATCGACCACAACCTGTTAAAACTTGATATACTGGGACACGACGATCCTACCATGATACGTATGCTCCAGGACTTAACCGGTTTAGATCCCCAGGAAATCCCCCTGGACAGCAAGGAAGTAATGTCACTGTTTAAAGATACCTCCGCCTTGGGGGTGAAGCCTGAGGATATTAACGGGTGTAAATTAGGCTGCCTTGGCATTCCCGAATTTGGAACGGATTTTGCCATGCAGATGGTTATTGATGCAAAACCAAAGGAATTTTCCGACTTAGTGCGGATTTCCGGGCTTTCCCACGGGACGGATGTGTGGCTGGGAAATGCCCAGACATTAATCGAGGAGGGAAAAGCCACAATCTCCACGGCTATCTGTACCCGTGACGATATTATGATTTACCTGATTCAAATGGGCCTTGACAGCGAACTGTCCTTTACCATTATGGAATCCGTGCGTAAAGGGAAAGGATTAAAACCGGAGTGGGAAGAGGAAATGACTGCCCACGGAGTGCCGGACTGGTATATCTGGTCCTGTAAAAAAATAAAATACATGTTCCCCAAAGCCCATGCCGCGGCATATGTTATGATGGCATGGCGTATTGCCTACTGTAAGGTCTTTTACCCGCTGGCATACTATGCATCTTATTTCAGCATCAGGGCCACCGGATTCAGCTATGAACTTATGTGCCAGGGGCAGGAGCGTCTTATGCATTTTATGAAGGATTACGAAAAAAGGAAAGACCAGTTAAGCAAAAAAGAGCAGGATACATACCGGGATATGCGTATTACCCAGGAAATGTATGCCAGAGGGTTTGATTTTTGGCCCATGGATATTTATAAGGCAAAGGCATCCCATTTCCAGATTATTGACGGGAAAATAATGCCTGCCATCTCATCCATTGAAGGACTGGGGGAAAGGGCAGCGGAAGCGGTGGAGGAAGCGGCAAAAGACGGGGTCTTTTTATCAAAAGATGATTTCAGGCAGAGGACAAAAGTAAGCAAAACAGTAATTGACCTTATGGGGGATTTAGGAATTTTAGGGGATCTTCCCGAATCCAACCAGTTATCCCTGTTTGACTTTTAAGATGAAAAAAGCCAGGCGCTTATGATTTATGCGCCCGGCTCTTTTTCCTTATGGGTTAAAGACGGTAACGGTGCCGTCCCCGCCGGTGGGAGTCTGGAAAAACTGTGAATTATCCTTAAATTCCCGGAAATATACATACCTGGAAGTAATATGGATATTGGAATAATTTCCTTCCCGTATAACCTGCAGGTTGCTTCCGTCCGTATTCATGCGGCACAGGGCGGCAGGGTTTTCTTTAGTTCCGTTGGTTTGAAAGTAAATATAGTCCCCGTAAATATTGAAACATTCAATCCGCTGGTCTGAAAGAACCGTAGGAGTGGCATCGGATAATCCTAAGGAGCACAGTACAAAGTTATTGTCACAGTCCATAAAATATGCCTTGCTGTTATTTACAATGGGCATCCAGCAGTTGCCCTGGTAAATTGTCTGGCTGACGCCTGTGGAAGTGTCCAGCTGATAGATATTGTGGTCCTCCTCCAGCCCGTTATAATACAGGTACTGTCCGTTGGTGGAACAGGTAAAGTAAGGATTCTGGTTTAAGGTTTCTTTTTCCGTGCCGTCAATTTTTACCCTGTTAAATGTGGAGCCTTTTTCTGTGTCATAATGTATGTAGTATACATAGTTGCCAATTAAAGATGCGTAGATGCTGGGGTCAGGGTCTAAAACTGTCACATCATTTGTCTTTAAGTTAAGGCGACAGAGGCTGTTGGCATTAAAGCGGAGGAATGAGTAATCTGACTCTACGCCCAGATTGTTTCTCACATAGTAAACATAGTTGTCATCCGCATTGATATAGGATGCGATATCACTGTACAGTTTTTTCACGTTCCCGCCGTCTGTGGTCATGGAGTACAGGTAATAATTGTCATTTGGGTTGCTGAAATAGACAGTTCCGTTGTGTTCACAGAAGAAACCGTCATTGTACAGATTTCCGGCAAGATTGCCGTTTACAAAAGAATTGTTAAAAATGGTTTTGTTGATGTAACGCTGGTATACAAAAAAAGATATAACACCCAGCACCACAATAATTGGAGTAATGATTGCAATAGCTTTTTTCATAATATCGACCTCTCTTCCTGGAAGAAAAAAATATTTTGTTATTAATAATTATAGCTTTCATCAGTGGAAGTTGCAAGGGAATCTTGCTATCTAAAGTTAATTGTTATATTATATAGAGAAAGGAAAAGATAAACCCAGGGAGAATGGATACATATGAATGACAGAGATAAAATCCGTGAGGAGATTCTGGTAATTGATGAGAAAATTATGGAACTGTATAAGCAGAGGGTCCGGTTAATGGAAGACGCGGCGAAGAGTGTTCCTTTGGAGAAGCAGGACGTATTTGGTTTTTCTCCCAGAGAACAGCTTAAGTTTCAGGGGGCTAAAGTTGTTTTTCAGGGAGTGGAAGGGGCATACAGCCAGCAGGCGCTGAAAGAATTTTTCG
Organism: uncultured Lachnospiraceae bacterium; assembly: GCA_947630855.1. GTDB lineage: Bacteria > Bacillota > Clostridia > Lachnospirales > Lachnospiraceae > Roseburia_B. Next base: position 23,786 of record CANRJF010000009.1, on the reverse strand, counting down.
TGGAAGATATTTTAGATTACCACGTAAAATCCTGGCGGGATGCCATGGAGGCCATTGCCGGAGGGGAGGCGGACTATGCCGTGCTTCCCATAGAAAATTCTTCCGCTGGCATTGTGTCTGAGAATCTGGACTTGCTGGTGGAATACAATAACTTTATTATCGGTGAACAGATTATAAAAATTGACCACTGCCTTTTGGGAAGGAAGGATGCTAAGATAACGGATATTACCGATGTGTATTCCCATCCCCAGGCATTAATGCAGTGTTCCAGATATTTGGATGAACATAAAAATTGGGAAAAGCACAGCGTGGAAAATACCGCAGGCGCCGCCAAGAGGGTGAAAGAGGAAAACTGTAAAAACAAAGCGGCAATTGCCAGCCGTATCACCGCCGATATTTACGGGCTTAACATACTTTCCCGGGGAATACAGAACAATACCTCCAATTCCACCAGATTTATTATTGTTACAGGGGAAAAAATCTTTAAAAAAGATGCGGGCAGGCTGAGCATCTGTTTTGAAATCCCCCACAAAAGCGGTTCATTATACCGTACATTATCCCATTTGATTTATAATAATCTTAATATGGATAAAATAGAATCCAGGCCCATTCAGGGAAAGACATGGGAATACCGCTTTTTCATTGATATTGAAGGAAACTTAATGGATAAGTCCGTGCAGAATGCCCTGATAAAATTAAAGGAAGAGACGGAGAAACTTAAAATTTTAGGTAATTATTAGAAAGGAACGACAAAGGAAAATGAGCAGTACAAAGGACTTGATTTTATACAGGAATTTAGAAAATGGCAAACTTTTTTATAATTTCACTTTGCTTATGGAAAATTCTATGAATGCGTATTATAATAAAGAGAAAGAAGATATGGCAGCACTGTATTATGAGTGTTACCATGATTTGATAGAGTTGGCGGTCAGCCATGGGTTTGAGGGAAATTTGTGGCATAATTTTCTGGCATTTATTTTAATTAACCATGAGAATGCATACAGCAGGGCATGTGAGATACGGGGAGAAGTTACAGGTTCCATCAACCAGGTTGCAATTCATGACCTTGCCATTTTTAAAGAATTATTTGATTTTGATTTGCATAAAATAGAGCAGGCTTTTTTGGTGGACGGGATAGATGTTTTAGAAAATTTTGAGAGCGTGGACGGCAGCAGCAAAATATTTAACAAACGCATCAGGGACAGAATTTGTGATTTGGGTATACAGCTTGCAAAGGCAGATACGGTAGAGCAGTTTAAGGAGATAGTCACCAGGTTTTACCAGGATTTCGGCGTGGGGAAATTAGGGCTGCATAAGGCGTTCCGTATTGAGCATACCAAGACCGGGGCACAGATTGTACCCATTACCAATATAGCCCATGTAAAACTGGAAGATTTAGTGGGTTATGAGATGGCAAAACAAAAATTAACTGACAACACAAAGGCATTTGTGGAAGGGAAAAGAGCCAACAACTGCCTGTTGTTTGGTGATGCGGGCACCGGCAAGTCCTCCTGCATTAAAGCCATCGTGAATCGTTATTACGAAAAGGGGCTTCGCATGATTGAGATATACAAGCATCAGTTTCAGGATTTAAATGATGTGATTGCCCAGATTAAAAACAGAAATTACAAATTTATCATTTATATGGATGATTTGTCCTTTGAGGAATTTGAGATTGAGTATAAATATTTGAAAGCCGTTATTGAGGGAGGATTGGAGAAAAAACCGGAAAATGTTCTGATTTATGCCACCTCAAACAGACGGCATTTGGTAAAGGAAAGATTCTCGGATAAAGCCCAGTTAGATGATGATATCCACAACAATGACACCGTACAGGAAAAATTGTCTTTGGTGGCAAGGTTTGGAGTGCAGATTTATTTTGGCTCCCCGGATAAAAAAGAATTTCAGAATATTGTGCTGAAATTAGCAGAGCGCAATGGAATACACATGAGTAAAGAGGATTTACTTCTCTCGGCAAATCAGTGGGAGCTTAGCCATGGCGGACGTTCGGGAAGGACTGCACAGCAGTTTATAGACTATCTCCTGGGGAAACAGCCGTAAAAAAGAGAAGAGGGGTATGTATGAAAATTACAACATTTGCAGCAATTTATATCGGTTCTTATACCGTAAGTTTAAAAGTATTTGAACTGTCGGCAAAGAAGCCGATCCGTGTTATCGACCATGTACGGGCGAGAATCGAGCTGGGAAGAGATGCATATCAGAAGGAACGTATCGGATATGAATTGATGAGCGATTTAATAAAAGTGTTGATGGAATACAAAAATATTATGGAAAGCTATAAGGCGGACGATTATGTGGCATATGCAGGAGGGGTATTCCGGGATATTAAGAACCAGACATTTGTGTTAGACCAGCTTAGAATCCATACAGGCATTGAAGTTCAGGTATTGAGTAATTCGGAGCACCGTTTCATCAGTTACAAATCAGTGGCATCCAAAAAGGAATTTGACGAGCTTACCAGGCACGGGGCGGCAGTTGTGGACGTGGGCGGAGAAAGTTCGCAGTTTACCCTTTTTATGGATGGGAAGGTTGTCACCACCCAGCATCTTGTATTGGGAACCATGCGTTTAAATGAAATGCTTTCCTCCTTAAGCGGCACTATTTCCCATTATGAAAAACAGATTGAGGAATTGGTGAACAAGGATTTGGAAGTGTTTAAGTCCCTGTATATCAAAGACATGAAAATCAAATATGTGATTTTTATGGGAGATTACATTGGGGAATTAATGAAAAAGACGGAAAAAAAGTCGGAGCGTATTGTAAGCAGTGAGAAGTTTGTAAAATCCATGCGGAAATTTTACAGGAAAAATATTGAACAGATTGCATCGGAACTGAATCTTGCCAATGAAAGCGACCCTCTTCTGGTTCCCTATATTGTGCTTTACACCCGGATTACGGAGGAATTAAATGCGGAAGAAATCTGGTTCCCGGGAGTAAATGTGATGGACGGCATGGCATACGATTACGGGGAAAAACACCAGATTATAAAATCTACCCACAGTTTTGAGGATGATATTTTATCTGCGGCAAGAAACATGTCAAAAAGGTATGAGAGTTTTTCTCCCCATATCGACGCATTGACCCAGATGTCCACCTTAGTGTTTGACGCAATGAAAAAAGTCCATGGACTTTCCCACAGGGAGCGGCTGTTACTGCAGGTGGCTGCCATACTTCACGATTGCGGCAAATATGTAAGCCTGGCAAGCGGGCCTGTATGTGCTTACAACATTATTATGGAATCGGAGATTATCGGGCTCAGCCATTTAGAGAGGGAAATTGTGGCATGTGTTGTTTACTATAATACTTATCCTATGGATGGCTATGAGTACTTGGCAGACAGGATGGACCAGGCAAGCTATATGACGGTTGCAAAATTAGCGGCAATTTTAAGGGTAAGCAATGCCATGGACAGAAGCCATAAGCAGAAGTTCAGGAACGTGAAAGCAGTATTAAAAGACAGGCAGCTTACCATTACCATTGAGTCAGTGGATGATATTATTTTGGAAAAAGGGCTTTTTGATTTAAAATCAGATTTGTTTGAGAGTGTATTTGGAATAAAGCCTGTAATCCGGGAAAAGCGGGTGTATACGTAAGATTCCATTTGCGGTGAAGTTTAGATTAGAAATTGAGGTGGAAAAATGGAAAAAGACAGAAATTTTATGAATCCGGAATATTATGAAAACCGGGAATTAAGCTGGATTAAATTTAACAGCAGGGTGCTGCAGGAGGCCAGGGATAAATCCATTCCCCTGTTGGAGCGGTTTAAATTTATCAGCATTACATCCTCTAATTTAGACGAGTTTTTTATGGTCAGGGTGGCATCTTTAAAGGATATGGTTCATGCAGGATATAAGAAAAAAGATATTGCAGGCATGACGGCGTCAGAACAGTTAGAGGCGATCAATAAGGCTACAAGGGAACTGGTGGATATGCAGTATCACACTTACAACCGCTCCCTTATCCCGCTGTTAAAGGAACAGAACATTGAAATTATGGACGCCCATGAGGATTTAAACAAGGAACAGGAGGAATTTGTAGATGCTTATTTTATGGACAATGTGTATCCTGTTTTGACACCTATGGCAGTGGATGCTTCCAGGCCCTTTCCTTTAATCCGCAACAAGACATTAAATATTGCTGCGTTTATTAAACGGAAAAATGAGGATGGGAGTTTAATTGAACACAGCAGAAAGGAGATTGAATTTGCCACGGTGCAGGTGCCTTCCGTGCTGCCCCGATTTGTGGAAATCCCCTCTAAGAAAGAAGGGAAAAGGACATTTATCCTGTTAGAGCAGATGATAGAGCGGAATATATCCAAGCTGTTTTTAAACTGCAAGGTGGTGTGCGCATATCCTTACAGGATTATGCGGAATGCGGATTTGCCTATTGATGAGGATGAGTCGTCGGATTTGTTAAAAGAGATTCAAAAGCAGTTGAAAATGCGTCAGTGGGGAGAGGTTATCCGCCTGGAAGTGGAAGATAAAATGGACGATAAGCTTTTGTCTGTTTTAAAAGAGGAATTGAACATTGCGGAGGCTGATATTTACAAAATTAACGGCCCCATTGATTTGACATTTTTAATGAAGCTTTATGGGCTGGAAGGCTGTGATGAGCTGCGCTATGAGCGTCATGTGCCACAGCGGGTTCCTGAGATAGAGCCAGGGGCAAATATTTTTACGGCTATCTTAAAAGGTGATATTTTAATGCATCATCCCTACCAGAGTTTTGACCCCGTGGTTGAATTTATACGTCAGGCAAGCGTTGACCCGGATGTCCTTGCCATAAAGCAGACATTGTACCGTGTCAGCGGCAATTCCCCTATTATTGCTTCCCTTGCCCAGGCGGCGGAAAATGGCAAGCAGGTTACCGTTTTAGTGGAACTTAAGGCAAGGTTTGACGAAGAGCACAATATTGTGTGGGCAAAAAAGTTAGAGAAGGCAGGATGCCATGTAATCTATGGCCTGGTGGGATTAAAAACCCACAGTAAAATTGCCCTTGTCGTGCGCCGGGAGGAAGACGGCATCCGCCGGTATGTGCATCTGGGGACGGGAAATTATAATGATTCTACGGCAAAATTGTATACGGACTGCGGTATCTTTACATGTTCCCAGGCGATTGGGGAGGATGCCACTGCAGTTTTCAATATGCTCTCCGGTTATTCCGAGCCCCTTTCCTGGAACCGGCTTGTGGTGGCTCCCATCTGGCTTCGGAAAAAGTTTTTGAAGCTGATTCGCAGGGAGACAAAAAATGCCAGGGAGGGCAGGGAGGCCAAGATTATTGCCAAGATGAATTCCCTTTGTGACAGGGAGATTATTGCAGCCCTCTATGAGGCAAGCGCGGCAGGGGTACAGATTGATTTGATTGTCAGAGGGATTTGCTGCCTGAAAGTGGGAATACCGGGCATCAGTGAAAATATCCGTGTACGTTCTATTGTGGGGAACTTTTTGGAGCACAGCCGGATATTCTATTTTTATAACGACGGTATGCCGGAGACATATATGGGAAGCGCGGATTGGATGCCCCGGAATTTAGACCGGCGTGTGGAGATTATTTTTCCTGTGGAAAACGAAGAGATTAAGAAAAAGGTTTTTCATTTGCTGGAAGTGCAATTGCAGGATAATACCAAAGCTCATATCTTGAATAATCAGGGGCAATATGAGAAAATAGACAAAAGAGGAAAAACCCTTGTCAATTCCCAGGAACAGTTTGTTTTGGAAGCGAAAGTTAAAAAGGCAAAAGACTATACAATATATCAGGACAGGGTTTTTATTCCCGCAGAGCCGGAATAAAGAAAAAGACGCAGGGAGGTATGAAGATGAGTTATAGCAGAATACTTTTTGTGGATTTGGACCGCACGCTGCTGTGTGATGACAAGTCGGTGTCCCACAAGAACAGGGAGGCGATAAAACGGGCATTGGATTCGGGAAATTATGTGGTGGCGGCCACAGGGCGTTCTGTGGAATCAGGAAGGCTTGTGGTAAAAGATTTGGGGCTTACCATACCCGGATGTTATATGATTGCTTTTAACGGGGCGGTGTTGTATGACTGTTCCGCGGACAGGGTTCTTTATGCAAAGACCATTCCGGTACAGTATGTATACCAGCTTTTTGACAAGGCACACCGGGCAGGAATTTATATCCAGACATACAATCAGACGGATATCCTTACGGAAAAGCATACAAAAGAACTGGATTTTTATACGAAAAACAATAAAATGACATACAAATTACAGCCGGATGTGGCCATGGCATTAGATGCCGAGCCTCATAAAGTACTGTTAATCAGTTTGACAGGCAGAAAGGTCTTAGAAGATTTTCAGGCGGTGAATTTAGGATGGACGGAGGGAAAGATGAGCACATTTTTCTCCTGCGACCAGTATCTGGAATATTGTCCGTTAGGTGTGAGCAAGGGAGCAACGATAGAGTATCTCTGTCGGTTTTTAAATATTCCTATGGAGCATACCATTGCGGTGGGGGATGAGGAAAATGATGTTGCTATGATAGAAACTGCCAATATTGGAATTGCGGTGAAAAATGCAGTTCAGGAGGCAAAGGACGTGGCAGATTATATTACCATAAATGACAATAATCATGATGCCATTGCAGAGGTAATCAGCAAATTTATATTTAATGAAGATTAGGAAAACAGGGGTGGGCTATGACACATTTAGAGAAAGCAGAACATCTTCTGCATCAGAATTATCATTGTTCGCAATCATTGTTTGGAGCTTTTGCAGATGATTTTGGCTTAGACATAAAGACAGCATTTAAAATCAGTACATGTTTTGGGGGAGGCATGCGCCAGGGCGGGCTTTGCGGGTGCATTACGGCGTCCCTTCTGGTACTGGGAATGGCACTGGGATTTTATGATGCCCAGGACAGAGAACAGGAAGTGTACGGCAATCAGAAGACGGATGAGTTTATCAGGCGTTTTACGGAAGCTATGGACGGGGTGATTGACTGCCGGGATATTTTAGGCAAAGATATTTCAAAACCGGAGGATATGGCAGTCATCCGGCAGGAAAAACTGATTTTGCAGAAATGTCCCAGGGCAATTAAAATCAGCATTGAGATACTTGAGGACATGCTGGAAAAATATCTCAAGGATAAAACGGAAAATGCGATTAACCTGGATGATATGCTAAAAGACAATGAACTTCAAAGCGCGTTGAAACGTACAGGCAAACGCCGCAGTTTTCGGCGGAATGTAAATCGATTGCTGTATTCCAGTTCAAAAGACATAGGATTTATCCAGTTTGATATCAGCAAATTTGCATTGATTAATGATTTATACGGAGAAAAATTCGGGGATGAAGTTTTAGATTTTATCTTAAACCGGTTAAAGGAAATCTGTGGGGAAAAACAGTATTTTGTAAACCTGCGCAGCGATGTGTTTATGGTTGTAACGGAATACGACAGGGAAGAAGAACTGGTGGAGTTTATAAAGAATATAGACAGCAAAATCAGAGATTTTAAAAATGTAAAGCTGCATATTTCTTATGGCGTGTATACGGTGGAAGATAAAAAAATGGAACCCCGCCAGATGGAAGATCGGGCTTCCATGGCAAGGAAGGCGGCAAAAACCAATATTCTCACAAATATTCTGTTTTATAAGGAGCAGTTTAAAGACAATCTTTACAGCAGAAAATTTATTGAGGAAAATATGCAAAATGCCATTACGGAACGGCAGTTTATGATGTTTCTTCAGCCAAAGTACAGCATTTCAAAAAATGAAATTATCGGGGCGGAAGCCCTGGTAAGATGGAGGCATCCTAAACGGGGCATGATTTTCCCCAACCAGTTTATCCCTATTATTGAGGAAAATGGTTTTATCAAAAAAGTGGACTATTACATATGGGAAGAGGCATGCCGTTTTATTAAAAAATGTGAGCAGGAGGGGATTACGCCCTGTCCCATTTCCGTCAATGTATCGCGAGTCCATTTAAGGGATAATGAATGTATAGAAGTTCTCTCAGACATGATTAAAAGAACGGGTATTCCCAAGAAACTGCTGGAATTGGAAATTACAGAATCCGTAGATGATGAGCAGGTAAGCAGAAAGGCGCAGGAATTAAAAGATGAAGGATATACCCTGCTTATGGATGATTTCGGAAGCGGATATTCTTCTTTGAATATTCTTCTTGAGACTCCTTTTGATGTGATTAAGCTGGACAAGAAGTTTATGGAGAATATGATGGTGTCCGGCAAGGGGAGGCTGATATTAGAGCAGGTGGTGCTTATGGCAGGAAAGTTAAACCTGGGTCTTTTGGCGGAAGGAGTGGAGACAAAAGAACAGGTGGAACTTCTTAAGAGTATCGGTTGTGACCAGGTGCAGGGATATTATTATGCCAAGCCTATGCCCCAGGAAGAATTTTATGAAGTGTTAAAGCAGCAGAACAGTTTTTGAAGATATTTGACTCCTAAGGATGATATTCCCACGAGCAATGAGCCAAGTGACTGCTTGCAGACATTTGGCAGTTGTCGTGGGGTATTTGATTTTCTGTATGAAAAATTTGGTGAATATAAGAATGACAGAAAAAATATATTTTAGCTGTTCCGTAAGTTCTCTAAGATTTCATAGGGCACAAAAAGATGTCCCATGCCGCTTCCCAGTTTTATCTGGGGTTTGTTGCTGCCATGGAAGTCCGAGCCGCCGGAGAGAAGAAGACCGTATTCCTCTGCCAGTTTTCGGATGTACCTTTCATCACCGGGCTGATAGGTGGAATAGATTGCCTCAATGCCTTCTGCTCCTGCATTCTTACAGTCCGAAATTAATTTCCGCAGTTTTTCATCACTCAAATGATAGAGGATGGGGTGGGCGATAATTGCTTTTCCGCCGGCCTCATGAATCAGTTGTATTCCCTCCATGGGAGTAATTTTTTCCCTGGGGACATAGCAGCGGCATCCGTCACCGATATAAGTGTCAAAGACAGTGCCAATATCTTTTACGTATCCTTTTTCCAAAAGATACCGGGCAATGTGTGCCCTGGTGAGGACAACGGCATCAGGAAACATTTCCCGCAGGGCGGATTCCGTAATGTCAAATCCTTCTTTCTGTAAAAGAACATACATTTTTTCATTTCGATTATCCCGGTTGTCGCGAAAATGAGCAAGGTGTTTTAAAAGGGCAGGGTTTGTTTCATCTAAAAAAAGTCCTACCATGTGGATTTCTTTGCCTTCATACTCGGTGGAAAGTTCCACGCCGGGAATCAACTCTATTTCCGTTTGCTCTGCCGCCTTTCTGGCTTCGTCTACACCGTCTACCGTGTCATGGTCAGTTAGGGCAAAAGCGGATAATCCCTGTTTTTTTGCTTCCTCCACTAATTCTGTGGGGGTAAATGTTCCGTCTGATTCTGTGGAATGGACGTGTAAATCTATTTTTCTTGTATCCATAGTATATCTTTGTCTCCTTGTAATTGGCATAAGTGTTTTTCACGCTCTTATTTTAGAGCAATCTCTGGTTAAAGTCAACAATACGCTGCGTGAAAAGAGGCATCAACATTTCATATCATTTGCTGTTGTTTCTGGGATATGCCTTTTTTTCATCAGTAAGGCCAAGAATGTAATCAATACTGGTGTTATGCAAATCTGCAAGCTTAATCAGTATGTTTGTTGGAATATCATTTTCTCCGGTTTCATATTTGGAGTAGCCTGTCTGGGACATTCCGATAAGTTTCGCAAAAGCTGTCTGGGACATATCTGTGTCTTCCCGTAAATTGCGGATTCTTGGATACATAGCATCACCTCATGAAAAGTATATCTAACCTGTTTTGGAATATTGACTTTTAACCTGAAATAGGTTAAGATAATAAATGGCTAAATCAAAAACCCCGCTGCAAGCAACGAGGTTTTTGATTTTCGCGGCAGTTGCCAAATGCCTGCAAGCAGTCACTTGGCTCGTTGCTCGCGGGAATAAACATTTACTATTATGTGCAATTTTTGACAGATTATAGTAAACGGCAGAAGAGTTTGCCGTTTACTGTAATCAGAGGCACATTATGCAAACTTTCCAGAGCTGCAGTTTTTAAATTCTCTTGTTAATTTTAAATCCCTCCTGTATAATAAAATCTTACAGGAGGGATTTATTATGGGAATTTACCTGAATCCAAAAAATAAAAGTTTTTGGGAGGCAGTACGTTCGGAAATCTATGTTGACAAGACAGGATTGATTGCATATACAAACAAACGCATAAATACAGAGCAAAAATATATCTGTGTCAGCAGGCCCCGGCGGTTTGGAAAATCCATGGCACTGAATATGCTTACGGCTTATTACAGCCGCGGCTGTGATTCCAGGGATTTATTTGCAGGACGAAAGATAGAACAGAATAGAGAATTTAAGGAACATCTAAATCGGTATGATGTAATTTATCTGAATATACAGCAGTTTTTGATTGAGGCAGATTCCGGGAAAATGACAGAATATCTGGAACAGGAGGTTCTCCGGGAACTTAGAAAAGAATATGGGGAATTGCTAAACAGACAGGGTATAAGGCTTGCCGCCGCCTTAAGGGAAATTTTTGCGGAAACGGACAGGCAGTTTATCTTTCTGATTGACGAGTGGGACTGCGTGATGCGTGAAAGACCGGAATCAGAAGCGCTGCAGAAGCAGTATCTTGATTTTTTGAGAAATCTTTTAAAAGACCAGAGTTATGTGGCGCTTGCTTATATGACAGGGATTTTGCCTGTAAAAAAATATGGGCAGCATTCTGCACTGAATATGTTCTGGGAATATTCCATGACAGACCAGGATGTTTTTGAGGAATATACAGGTTTTACGGAGGATGAGGTAAAAGAGTTATGTGAGCGGTTTGACATGGATTATGAGGAAGCCGGAAACTGGTATGACGGATATATGTTTACAAAGTTTGGTCATATTTACAATCCGAAATCCGTGGTGGAGGCCATGTATCGTCATAAATTTTCCAATTACTGGACATCCACAGAAACTTATGATGCGCTGAAAATTTATATTGACATGGATTTTGACGGTCTGAGGAAAGATATTGTGAAGATGCTTGGGAACGGGCGCGTCAGGGTCAATACCCTTAGTTTTCAAAATGATATGAAAAATTTCAGGGTAAAGGATGACGTGCTTACATTGTTAATTCATCTGGGGTATCTTGGATACGATTCCCAGCAGGAAGAGGCATTTATTCCAAACAAGGAGATAATCAGAGAATTTGAAAATGCCATGAGCGTAGGCGGGTGGCAGGAGGTGGTGAATGTTTTAAAAGCATCAGAAAAGCTTCTTAATGACACCTTAAACTGTAATGCAGACAGTGTGGCCAAAGGACTTGACCGGGCTCATACAGAGGTGGCGTCTGTTTTGACTTATAACGATGAAAACTCTCTTTCCTGTGCCATCAGCCTGGCTTATTACAGTGCAAGGAAGGATTATCGGATGATTAGGGAACTGCCCACAGGACATGGATTTGCAGATGTGGTGTTTCTTCCCCTGCCCCACAGGAACAAGCCTGCGTTGGTAGTAGAACTGAAATATGATAAGTCTGCCGGCCTGGCTATGCAGCAGATGAAAGACAGACATTATACACAGGCGTTGGAAGGTTATGCAGGGGAAATCCTGCTGGTTGCGGTAAATTATGATAGGGATAATCCCAATAAGCCCCATAGCTGTATGATAGAGAAGATAGAAAAACAGTAACGTGAGCCGCGTGCTGTGCCGGAAGCCAATTTCCTTACGCGGCTCTGCACATAAAAAAAGAGCTCCAAACGGAAACCCTTTCAGATTAAAAACGATTAAAAAAAGCAAAAAAAATTCTTGACGAAAGAAAAACTATGTGATAGAGTATAAATGTTGTGAAAAGCAAGCAGAGTATCCACTCTCACCTAAGCGCAATCGGGCGACTTATGGTTAATAGGCCACAGCGTATTTGCCGTGGGAGATTTTATGTGGATAGTTTTGCTATCCGCTTTTTTATGTTTGGGCAATTTTAAAGTATTTTAATTTTGGAGGTGCAAGACAATTAGCGAATTAATGATTAACGAACAAATCAGGGATAAGGAAATCCGCCTGATTGGAGAAAACGGAGAACAACTTGGCATTATGTCAGCCAGGGAAGCTATGAAGTTAGCGGAAGAAGCAGAACTGGATCTGGTGAAATCGCCCCTACTGCGAAACCACCTGTATGTAAGATTATTGATTACGGCAAATACAGATATGAATTAGCAAGGAAAGAAAAAGAGGCTAAGAAGAAGCAGAAGGTCGTGGAAGTCAAGGAAATTCGTATGTCGCCTAATATCGAGTCCAATGATTTAAATACCAAAATGAATGCTGCCAAAAAGTTCCTTGAAAAGGGAAATAAGGTGAAAGTTACCCTTCGTTTCCGCGGGCGTGAGATGGCGCATATGCAGAGCAGCAAGCATATTTTAGATGATTTTGCCGAGAGCCTTGCAGATGTGGCAGTAATAGAAAAAGCCCCAAAGGTAGAAGGACGAAGCATCAGCATGGTGCTTACAGAGAAGAAATAATAAGAAAGCACCCCCGGGGCAACTGAGTTTACCCTTCGGGGAAAAAATAAGGAGGACATATATTATGCCAAAAATGAAAACAAAAAGAGCTGCTGCAAAGCGTTTCAAAGTTACAGGAACAGGAAAGTTAAAAAGAAATAAAGCTTACAAGAGACATATCTTAACGAAAAAGTCAACAAAGACAAAGAGGAATCTGAGGAAGGCAACCATGACAGACCCGTCAAATGTTAAGACAATGAAGAAGATTTTACCATATTTGTAAGAAGAGGAGGATTTAAAAATGGCAAGAGTAAAAGGCGGTTTAAATGCCAAGAAAAAACATAAAAGAGTATTAAAGTTAGCAAAAGGATACAGAGGAGCCCGTTCCAAACAGTACCGTGTAGCAAAACAGTCTGTTATGAGGGCGCTGGCAAGTTCTTACGCAGGAAGAAAAGAGAGAAAAAGGCAGTTCCGCAGACTTTGGATTGCCCGTATCAATGCAGCAGCAAGAATGCATGGGATTTCTTACAGTCAGTTTATGCATGGTTTAAAATCAGCAGGGGTTGATATGAACCGCAAAATGCTGGCAGAAATGGCAGTAAATGACGCAGACGGTTTTGCGGCTTTAACGGAGATTGCAAAAAAGGCATTAGCATAAGATTTGAGGAAACTACCATATCAACTTTTTTATATTAGTTGGTCTGGTAGTTTTTTGTAAATATAGGGAGTAATGAAATATGGACGCTAAAAAAGTAAAGTTTATACATTCCATTTCTGCAAAAATTTTATTGCTTGTATTTGCAGTAGTGGTTATTGCTATTATAAATTGTTATGTCTGCTCTGAAAGCAGTTTCAAAAACATAGTGGAGAAAGTTTATAAAAATTATATGTTAAGTATGAGCCGTATGGCTTCCGGAACCATAGATGAATCCCTTGACGGAAGTGCTACGGCAGAGCAGTATGGGGATATTTTAAAACAGGTGAAAGTGGAAGGAGCGGAGTCGGCGTATGCCTATCTGGTAGATTCCCAGGGGACTATGCTGTATCATCCCACTGCGGAAAAAATCGGGCAGCCGGTGGAAAATGCCGTGATAACCGGTGTGGTGGAACAGCTTAAGGCAGGGAAAGTTCCCGAGGATGATGTAGTAGTATATGAATTTAAAGGGGAAAATAAATACGGGGGATACTCCCTGACAAAAGATAATAAGATTGTAGTTGTGACAGCAGATGAAAAAGAACTGATGCAGCCTGTGCGGCGTACCCTTTTGTTTATGGTGGGCATTAGCTTTGTCGGACTTATCATCTGTATGGTAGTGGGTTACATTGTCAGCCGTTTCATCTGTGTTCCTATTTCGGATTTAGTCCAGATTATACAAAACACATCAACCATGAATTTCCAGCACAATCCCAAGAGCAGCATTCTCTGTGCCAGAAAAGATGAGATTGGCAGAATGGCAAATGCCGTTCGGGGAATGCGCAGGAATTTAAGGGAAATGGTACATAATATTGATGATGCCAGCGGTTTAATCAGCGGGAATGTAAACGGACTGCATGAAATCGCAGAGACAGTGGATGAAATGTGTTTCAGCAATTCCTCTACCAGTGAAGAACTGGCTGCCGGAATGGAGGAAACGGCGGCAGCTACTGCCCAGGTCAATGAGAATGTAAATGTTATGAGAAGTGAGGCAGGAAATATTCGTTCCGTTGCAGCAGAGGGGGCATCCTCATCGGTGGAAATTATGGAGAGGGCGGAAAACTTAAGGGAGAAAACCGTAAAGGCAAGCCAGCGCACAGTGGAAATGTACGATAATGTAAAGGCAAGGGCAGATGCGGCAATCCAGGGTTCCAAGGCAGTAGAGAAAATTAATGTTCTTTCCAATACCATAATGGAAATTTCTTCCCAGACAAGCCTTTTGGCATTAAATGCCAGCATTGAGGCTGCCCGGGCAGGAGAAGCAGGCAGAGGATTTGCGGTGGTGGCAACGGAAATCGGAAGTTTGGCAGACCAGACTTCAAAAGCCATTGCAGATATCAACAATATTGTAAGTGAAGTCAATGAGGCAGTGGGAAATATGGCGGATTGTCTGGAGGATACTACCAGGTTTCTGGATGATTCCGTGTTAAAAGATTATAGAGAATTTGAAGAGGTGGGCAACCAGTACAAAAAGGATGCGGATACTTTTAAGGAGAGCATGACAGGAGTAAATGGCGCCATTATGAACCTGGCAGATGTAATTGAAGAAATTGCCAGTGCACTGGAGGGCATTAACAGCACGGTAGGTGAATCTGCGGAAGGGGTATCCGATATTGCAGAAAAGAATTCCAAGATGACGGAAAAAACAGCCACCACCCAAAGCATGGTTGATGCATGTTATGACAGTGTAGGTAATTTAAGGAAGATTGTAGACGGTTTTAAATTAGAATAAAAATATGGAAAAGAAATCAAATAAAAAACTGCATACGCTGGATTTAACTGTGGGAAGCATACCGAAAGGAATGCTAAAGTTTGCGATTCCCGTATTCTTAGGCACATTATTTCAGTTGTTTTATTCCCTGGCTGATACCAGGATTGTGGGAAGCGCCTTAGGCGAGGGCGCATTGGCTTCCGTCGGGGCAACTTCCGTGCTCTCCAACCTTCTTGTGGGATTTATGAACGGCATGGCTTTAGGCTTTGCAATCCCTGTGGCAAGGTATTTTGGAGCAGGAGATAAGGCGGGCATAAGAAAAAATGTGGGCAATATCATTGTATTGGGCACAGGCATGACATTGTTTTTCACCCTTTTTTCTTTAATCTTTATGGACAGGCTTTTATACTGGATGAATATTACTCCCGATTTGTACGATAATGCCAGGTCATATTTTAGCATCATTGTCGCAGGGCTTATGGCAACATTTGCCTACAATGCAGGGGCAGGCATTTTAAGGGCGGTGGGAGATTCCGTGGCTCCCCTGCTGTTTCTGGTATTTTCCAGCCTTCTGAATGTGGCAATGGATTTGGGGTTTATCCGGGGGCTTCATATGGGAGTGGAGGGGGCGGCTTACGCTACTGTCATTGCCCAGGTGATTTCGGGGATTTTATGCTGGGTTTACATGATGAAAAGATATCAGATGTTCCGTATTCACTGGAGGGACTGCATTCCTGTTAAGAATTATATGGGGGAGCTGGCATCTGCCGGTTTTTCCATGGCATGTATGCATTCCCTGGTACAGTTTGGTACAGTGTCTTTGCAGACTTCCATTAATACATTGGGGCAGAATATTATTGTTGCCCACACTGCCGCAAGAAAAGCCACAGAAATTTTTATGATGGCATTTAGCGTCATCGGTTCTACCATGGCAACATTTGCAGGGCAGAATTTGGGGGCAGGTAAATATGGCAGGATAAAAAAAGGTTTGGGATTTGCCATAAAAATAGATGTATGCTGGTGTGTTTTTATCTGTATAGTGGCACAATTGTTTTCTCCATGGATAATTGCTGCCATAACTGGCACAGACACGGGGGAGATTTTAGAGACAGGCACATTGTATCTTAGGGTAGACACCTGTTTTTACATTATCACTGCATTTATTACCATGCTGCGGAATATGCTTCAGGGAATCGGAGACCACAGAACGCCGGTGGTTTCCAGTACCATAGAATTAGCGGGAAAAGTGGTTTTTGCAAAAGTATTTACCCCTCGCTTTGGGTACTGGGGAATTATCTGGGCTGAGCCTACGGTGTGGGCATTGATGGTGATTCCTCTGGTGGTACAGACTCTCCGCCATCCCGTTTTGAAAAAAGAGTAACTTGTTTTCTGTATTCCCTGGGGGATATGTGTTTAAACTGGTGAAAGATTTTGGAAAAATACAGCCCGTTGTCAAATCCAATGGAATTTGCAATGGCAGTAATGGATAAGTCGGAGTGTTCTAAGAGATAACATGCCTGTTTCATCCGAAAAGAAGTGAGATATTCTTTGGGAGATACATGCAGTACATTCTGAAAAGAGCGGAACAGATGGCTTCTGCTTATCCCCACATAATCTGCAATATCCTCCACCGTAACAGGGTAGGAGTAATTTGCCGTAATAAATTCAATTCCCTTTTGTACATAACTGCTGGCAGTGCCGGCAGTTTTTTTGCGGGAAGAGCTTTGCATAAAAAGAGAAAGCATAGTATACAGCCGTCCCGTCATTTCCACCGCATGTTCTAAGCCGTTTCCCCTGGCATCATAAATGTGGAGAATCTGCCGGCGGATAGATTCTCCCAGGGGGGTTTTTGGTATGACAGGGTTTTCCTGGGAAAAATCCGTTGCCTGTAAAATAATGGAGGCATCGCTGCCGGTAAATCCAACCCAGGCATATTCCCAGGGATTTTTGCGGTCTGCCAGGTAAGTGATTTCCGTGTTAGGGTACACTAAAAAGGCATCCCCTGCATTTAAGGCATAAGATTTGCCTCCCACAAGATAATTACCTTCCCCGGAAATAATGTAATGGATAAGGTAATGGTCACGAATACCCGGCCCCCACTGGTAGCCCGGGGTGCATTTTTGAAATCCCACATTATAGACGGAGAGGGAAACAAGTTCTTTTTCACTTACTTTGTAGGAGTTTTTATAAATGTCTGGCATAAAGCATCCTTTCCGGTTTTGTCCGATTCCTTTTTTATATTATAGGGCATTAAAAGATTTCATGCAACAAAATTACATATTTTCTGTACATTATGATATGGAAGAAACGGAAGGGAATCGTTACACTATATTCATAACAGATACAAACGTATACCCGTGAACCAAATGATTTGCCAGAATGTATTCTCTGTTTTCAAAAAAACAGCAAATCATTTGGCAAATGTGTATGCTCTGGAGTATAAATCAGGAGGAATGTTATTATGTCAGTTTTGGTAACAGGCGGTGCAGGTTATATCGGAAGCCACACATGTGTGGAGCTTTTAAATGCAGGATACGAAGTAGTTGTATTGGACAATCTTTCCAATTCCAGCGAAAAATCCTTAGAACGGGTAAAACAGATTACAGGCAAAGAGGTAACATTTTATAAAGGTGATATTTTAGACAGGGGCATATTAAAAAAAATACTGGAGACAGAAAAAATCGAAAGCTGTATCCATTTTGCAGGGTTAAAGGCAGTGGGAGAGTCCGTGGCAAAGCCCTGGGAGTATTATAACAACAATGTGACGGGTACTTTAACTTTAGTGGATGAGATGAGAAAACACGGCTGCAAAAACATTATTTTTTCCTCATCGGCAACTGTTTACGGAGACCCGGCAGTGATTCCCATTACGGAAGAGTGCCCGAAGGGAACATGTACCAATCCCTACGGCTGGTCAAAATCCATGCTGGAGCAGATACTAAGCGATATGCAGAAGGCAGACAATGAGTGGAATGTTATTCTGCTCCGCTATTTTAATCCTATTGGAGCGCACAAAAGTGGTTTAATCGGGGAGAACCCCAACGGCATACCCAACAACCTGATGCCTTATATCACCCAGGTGGCAGTAGGCAAATTAAAAGAATTAGGAGTATTCGGAAATGATTATGATACCCCGGATGGAACGGGGGTAAGGGATTATATCCATGTGGTTGACCTTGCCGTGGGGCATGTAAAGGCATTAAAGAAAATAAAAGAAAATGCAGGGCTTTGCATTTACAATCTTGGGACAGGAATCGGTTACAGTGTCCTTGACATTGTAAAGAACTTTGAGGAGGCAAACGGCGTTAAGATTCCTTATGTGATAAAGGACAGAAGACCGGGGGATATTGCCACCTGTTATTCCGATGCAACAAAGGCAAAAGAGGAATTGGGATGGACTGCCCAGTATGGAATCAGAGAAATGTGCGCAGATTCCTGGAACTGGCAGAAAAACAATCCCAACGGATATGATGATAGTTCAGCCCATTAGTTATAAGTGCATGAAGCATTGCTATATCTAAAGCAGACACGCTTTCGCTTCGTTCCAGCCGTAACGGTGCTAAACTCGAAAATACCTCGTTAAGCACCGACGGCTTCCAAGAGTCTGCTTATAAATATAGCAATGCTACATGCAGTCAAAATTATTGACAAACTGAACGATTGTTGCTTTTTTGAAAAAAATTTTTGAAAAAATAAAAAAGTACTTGCCAAGCAAAAAAAAATATGGTATATTAATCATTGTTCATGGTTCATTGGTCAAGCGGTTAAGACGCCGCCCTCTCACGGCGGAAACAGGGGTTCGATTCCCCTATGAACTGTTGACTGTTTAATTGAACAGCCCAACCCGAAAACATCAGGGAACATTGAATAGGCAATGTTTTTTGATGTTTTTTATTGCAATATACCGAAATGAGTGTTATAATAATTTTATTGTAATAGTAGTGATTGTATTGAGAGTGGGCGTTTGTCCACTCTCAAATTACGTTTGCCATCCATACAAAAAGGCAGGTGAAGGATATGGGAAGAAGAGAGCAGTATGAAGAGAAGACACAGCAGTTTATACAGCCGATTTTAGAGCGCATGGATTTTGAACTGGTGGATGTGGAATATGTAAAAGAAGGCAGTACCTGGTATCTGCGGGCATATATTGATAAGGCAGGAGGCATCACGGTAAATGACTGCGAAGCGGTGGCAAGGGAGATGAATGAAATTTTAGACAGGGAAGACTATGTGGAAGGTTCCTATGTTTTTGAAGTGAGTTCACCGGGGCTTGGCAGGCCGTTGAAGAAGGAGAAAGATTTCATCCGCAATATGGGGAAAAAGGTAGAAATCCATACCTACCGCGCCATCAATCATGAAAAAGAATTTTATGGCAGTTTAAAATCATATGACGATAAAAAAGTTACCATAGTAAATGAAACGGGGGACATGGTATTTGAAAAAGCGGATATTGCCCTGATTCGTCAGGCAATTGATTTTTAAAAACGAAGAAAATAACGAAACATAATATTAGGAGGATAAAATAATGAGTAGTAATAATGAGTTATTGGAGGCGTTGACTATCTTAGAACAGGAAAAAAACATTCCCAAAGAGACATTGTTAGACGCCATTGAAAACTCACTGATCACTGCATGTAAGAACCATTTTGGAAAATCAGACAACATTAAAGTTACTATCGACTCCCAGACCTGTGAATATCATGTATACCAGGAAAAGACCGTGGTGGAGCAGGTGGAAGACCCTGTGATGGAAATCAGTCTTGCCAATGCAAAGATGATAGATTCCAAGTATGAAGTGGGGGATATTGTCAATACCGAGGTAAAATCCAAAGAATTTGGAAGGATTGCTACCCAGAATGCCAAAAACGTAATACTTCAAAAGATTCGTGAAGAAGAGAGAAAAGTGCTGTATGAAGAGTATTACAGTAAAGAGAAAGATGTGGTTACGGGTATTGTCCAGCGATATGTGGGCAAAAATGTAAGTATCAATCTTGGAAAGGTGGATGCTATCCTTACAGAAAATGAACAGGTAAAGTCAGAGGTTTTCCAGCCTACGGAACGTATTAAACTGTATGTCCTGGAAGTAAAATCCACAAACAAAGGGCCGAAAATCCTTGTTTCAAGAACCCATCCCGAATTGGTAAAGCGGTTGTTTGAAGCCGAGGTTACGGAAGTAAAAGACGGCACCGTGGAGATAAAGAGCATTGCCAGAGAGCCGGGAAGCCGGACAAAAATTGCCGTATGGTCCAATGACCCGGACGTAGACCCGGTGGGGGCGTGTGTGGGTATGAACGGCGCCAGGGTCAATGCTATTGTGGAGGAACTTAGAGGCGAGAAAATTGATATTATTACCTGGAATGACAATCCTGCCATGTTAATTGAAAATGCCTTAAGCCCGGCAAAAGTAATTTCCGTTATTGCGGACGGAGAGGAAAAGGCGGCAAAAGTGGTTGTGCCTGATTACCAGTTGTCCTTAGCCATCGGAAAAGAAGGCCAGAATGCAAGGCTTGCAGCCCGTCTTACAGGTTTTAAAATAGACATTAAGAGCGAGACGCAGGCAAGAGAAGCCGGCGAATTTATGGATTATGAAAATGACTATGAAGACGAAGATTACGAGGATTACGAGGACTACGAAGAAGGAGAATATGAGGAAGCGGGCTACGAAGACGGCGATTACCGGGAAGGGGACGCGGAAGACGGATATGAAGAGGAACATGAGGATGTGCCCGGAGAGGAAGAAGACGTTGAAGGCTATGATATAGAAGGCGAAGAAAAAAATGACGAATAAAAAGATTCCCATGCGCCAGTGTGTTGGCTGCAGGGAAATGAAAGCGAAACGGGATTTAATAAGAGTGATAAGAAATTCCGAAAATGAAGTGTTTATTGATACAACTGGTAAGAAAAACGGCAGAGGCGCATATCTTTGCCCCAGCCGTGAATGTTTGGATAAAGCAGTTAAGAGTAAAGGCTTAGAGCGTTCCTTAAAGATTGCGGTTCCAAAGGAAATCTATGAAGATTTTGAGAGGGAGATGGAACATTTTGAAGCAGGATAAAGTCTTATCTATGTTAGGAATTGCTGCTAAGGCAGGACACATTGCAAGCGGAGAATACCAAACGGAGCATGCGGTAAAAGGGGGAGATGCATTTTTAGTGTTTGTGGCAGAAGATGCATCGGAAAACACCAGGAAAAGTTTTCAAAACATGTGTGAATTTTATCATGTCCCCATGGAAATCTACGGCACCAGGGAGAGCTTAGGACATAGTATCGGGAAAGAATTCCGGGCATCTCTTGCGGTTACCCATGAGGGGCTTGCCCAATCCGTAAAAAAGAAGCTTGCAGTAAAAACAACTGAATAATGGAGGAGTAAGTATATGGCAAAAGTCAGAGTACATGAACTTGCAAAAGAGTTGAATATCCAGTCAAAAGACGTCATAAGTTTTTTAACTGAGAAGAATATAGAGGTAAAAAACCACATGAGTACCATAGAGGATTCAGTGGTTGAGATTGTAAAAAATAAATTTGCAAAAAAGGAGAGTAAGGATATCGTTAATTCAGTGTCAGAACCGTCAGAATCCAAGGCAAAAGAGGAAGCGGCAGTGGAAAAACGTCCGGAAAGGCCAAAGAAAAAATCCAGTATCACGGCTGTGTTTAATCCCCAGAACAGCCAGCAGGGCATAAGGCGCCAGCCAAAACCTGCTCATAAGCGTCCACCGGAACGCCCCCAGGCGGCAGGCGGCAGCGGGGCAAAACCCCAGCCGAAACCGGCGCATAAGCCCGTGGAGCAGGTGAAAAAACCAGTGGAGGAGAAACCACAGGAGAAGGTACAGGAAAAGCCCCAGGAAAAGGTACAGGAAAAACCACAGGAGAAACCGGCAGAAAAAGTCACAAAACCGGCGCAGCAGGTGCGAGTAAAGATTTTAGGGCGGGTGGACCTTACTCCTAAACCGGCAAAACCCCACAGCGACGGACGGGGCGACCATTCCCAGAAACGCCAGACGGACCGTTCCCAGCAGGATTATGGCAGCAACCGTTCCCATGGTGACAAAGGAGGCAGAAATTTTGATAAAAAGAATCAAAAAGGTTATCAGAATAATCGCGGTAATGCCAATAATACTCAAGGTAATCGAGGTGGCCGTGGATTCGATTCAAATCGCCAGAAGGAATTTAGGGGCAAATTAGACCAGGAAATCAATAAGTTTAATAAAGATGCCGTTGCCCCCACAGAAGAAATCAGAGGCAAAGAGACAAGAGAGCGGGGAGAAAACAGGGGAAAGAACAACAACCGCAAGCAGAATCATGATAAACTGGGCAAGAAACAGGAACGTTTTGTCAACCTGGAAAAACACGGGGGCAGGAAAAAACCTCAGCCAAAGCCTGTGGAGAAAGAGGAAGATGTAATAAAGAGCATTACCCTGCCGGAACATCTGACCATAAAAGAACTGGCAGACAAGATGAAAGTCCAGGCATCCGTTATTGTAAAGAAACTTTTCTTAAAAGGAACTATGGTAACGGTAAATCAGGATGTGGATTACGAAACGGCAGAAGAAATTGCATTGGAATTTAACTGCATTGCAGAGCCGGAAGAAAAAGTGGATGTGATTGCAGAACTGTTAAAGGAAGAGGAAGAGGACGAGAGCACATTACAGTTCCGTCCGCCGGTTGTGTGTGTTATGGGCCATGTTGACCATGGAAAAACATCCCTTTTGGATGCCATCCGTTCCACAAGGGTGACAGACAGGGAAGCAGGAGGAATTACCCAGCATATCGGCGCTTCCGTAGTGTCCATTAACAATCAGAAAATTACGTTTCTGGATACGCCGGGACACGAGGCGTTTACAGCCATGCGTATGAGGGGAGCCAATGCCACGGATATTGCAATTCTTGTAGTTGCCGCAGACGACGGCGTTATGCCCCAGACCGTGGAGGCGATTAACCATGCCAAGGCAGCGGGAATCGAGATTATCGTGGCAGTAAATAAAATTGACAAGGCAAACGCCAACATTGAGCGTGTGAAACAGGAATTGTCTGAATATCAGCTTATACCGGAAGACTGGGGAGGCAGTACAATATTCTGTCCTGTTTCCGCACATACAAAAGAGGGTATTGACAATCTGTTGGAAATGATTCTTCTCACCGCGGAAGTATGTGAGCTGAAAGCCAATCCAAACAGGAATGCAAGGGGACTTGTCATTGAGGCGCAGCTTGATAAGGGCAGAGGCGCGGTTGCCACTGTTTTGGTACAGAAAGGCACTTTGCGGGTAGGCGACCCCATTGCCTGCGGAAGCTGTTACGGAAAAGTACGTGCCATGGTGGATGATTCCGGCAGAAGGGTAAAAGAGGCGGGTCCCTCCACGCCTGTGGAAATCCTGGGATTAAGCGGCGTGCCCAATGCAGGGGAAGTATTCGTATCCACCGATACGGAAAAAGAGGCAAGAAGTTTCGCGGAAACCTTTATTTCCGAAGGAAAAGAGCGTCTTTTAGAGGAAACAAAGTCAAAGATGTCCTTAGACGATTTGTTCAGCCAGATTCAGTCCGGCAATGTAAAGGAACTGGATATCATTGTAAAGGCAGATGTACAGGGTTCCGTGGAAGCTGTAAAACAAAGCTTAGAGAAGCTGTCCAATGAGGAAGTTGTGGTAAAAACCATTCATGGCGGCGTAGGCGCCATCAACGAATCAGACGTTATTTTAGCATCTGCAAGCAATGCCATTATCATAGGATTCAACGTCCGCCCCGATGCAACTGCAAAAGCAACTGCGGAGCGGGAAGGCGTGGATATCCGGCTTTACAAAATTATTTATAATGCCATTGAAGATGTGGAAGCTGCCATGAAGGGCATGTTAGATCCGATTTTCGAGGAAAAAGTTTTAGGCCATGCGGAAGTGCGCC
>CANRJF010000008.1 GCA_947630855.1 uncultured Lachnospiraceae bacterium | reverse complement strand
GCTTGCAGGCATTTGGCGACTGCCGCGAGGGTCAAATACCCCGCTGCTCTGCAGCGTTGCAAATTTGATACCCCGTTGCTTGCAGCGGGGTATTTGATTTCCACAATGCATTTTTATGTACTTGCTATTGCTTGAATCTCCACATATAATTGTAATGTGTCTGTATTTCCGACATATAAATGTGTGATTTGAAGAACGGAGGAAGCGTTAAAAATGAACAGGATTTTGATTATAGATGATGACAAAGAACTTTGTGCATTGATTAAACAAAGTGTTTTACAGGAAAACATAGAAGCTGATTACTGTTATTCCGGCAAATCCGGTTTGCTGCAACTGAAAGAAAAAGAATACCAGCTTGTCATATTGGATGTAATGATGCCCGGATTTGACGGCTTTGAAACATTAGAGCAGATTAGAAAAGAAAGCAGTCTGCCTATCCTGATGTTTACATCAAAAAATGACAGCGCTTCAAAAGTGCGTGGTTTGCGGGCGGGAGGTGACGACTATTTGACAAAACCTTTTGACATGGACGAGCTGATTGCCCGTATTGTATCATTGATTAGACGTTATACCCGCTTTAATCAAAAAGACGGGCAATCGCAGACGTTTGACTTTACCGGGCTGACTATCGACTTTAACAACCGTTCCATTATCACAGTAAATGGAGAATTTGAGCTGCCGCCGAAAGAATTTGACCTTCTCCTGTTCCTTGCAAAAAATCAGGGAAAGATACTGACAAAACAGCAGATTTACGAAAAAGTATGGGGAGAGGACTATGTTTATGATGATAGTAATATCATGGCGATTATAAGCTGCCTGCGGAAAAAGATAGAAGAAAATCCCGGAAATCCTAAATATATACAGACAGTAAAAGGGATTGGCTACCGTTTCAACAAGGAGGTATGAGTGATGTATATAGAAACAGTTACGGTTATTGCGCTAATCATTGCTCTTGCTTATGAAATCAATGATATTATCCTCTCCTACGAAAACAGGCTTTCAGCCTGTCATCAGACAGAAGAAGCAAACAGGCAGCTTATGACGAGCCTTTCCGTGTGCAGATTGACCCGGACGGATACATGCGGATATTAAACAATCTGATACAAAATGTATCTTCCCAAATTGCAAGGTTAATGCAAGGTTTGTGCAAGGTTAATGCAAGGTTGGTGTGATAGAATAACAGACATGAAAAGGAGGTTTCGCAATGAGCAACAATATAATTGAAACAAAAAATCTTACAAAACAATACGGAACACAAAAAAGCGTTGCCAATCTGAATATTCATGTCCAAAAAGGGCGCATCTATGGTCTGCTTGGCAGAAACGGAGCCGGAAAAACAACGACAATGAAAATGCTTCTTGGATTGACCCGCCCCACATCCGGCGAAATCGAGCTATGGGAAACTCCTTTATACGGAAACGAGAAGAAATTGCTTCCGCGTATCGGTAGTTTGATTGAAGCCCCCGGTTTTTATCCAAATTTAACTGCAACGGAAAATTTAAATATTTTTGCCACATTGCGGGGAGTACCGAACCGCCACGCAATAAAAGACGCTTTGGATTTAGTCGGCTTGCCCTATAAAGATAAAAAAATGTTTTCTCAATATTCTCTTGGCATGAAACAGCGGCTGGCGATTGCCCTTGCAATCATGCACGATCCAGAACTTTTAATCCTTGACGAACCGATTAACGGACTTGACCCTATTGGCATTGCAGAGATTCGAGTATTGTTACGACAGCTATGTGAAAAAGCGGGAAAAACAATTCTCATTTCCAGCCATATATTATCCGAGATTTCGTTGCTTGCTGATGATATTGGTATTATCGACAAAGGCATACTTCTGGAAGAAGAAAGCCTTGCCAAACTGGAACAAATAAGCGGTAAATATATTCACTTTACTATATCCGATACGGCACAGGCAGCAAGGATTTTAGAACAGGTTTTTAATGAGAAACAGTTTTCCATACAAGACGACCACAATATTCGATTGTATAATCTTTCTTTATCGGCAACAAAAATAATCGGCGTTTTTATTGAGAACGGTTTAGAAGTTTCTGAAGCTCATACCTGTGAGGATAGCCTTGAAGAACATTTCAAAAAAATAACTGGAGGTGAGGGAATTGCTTAAATTGTTAAAATGTGAATGTATAAAATTGAAACGCTCAAAGTTTCTTTTGATTGGAATGTTGGGTACACTTATTGTTCCTTTATTTGTATATGTGAAAGCTATTACAAATTATTTTTCTAATCCCAATAATCCCGATAATATCATAAGTGTGTTTTCCCTTTATGACGATGCGCTGATGTTTCTAATGCTTTTATTCGCACCGTTGGTATTAACTATATTAGGTGCATGGATAATCAGTCATGAATATACAGACGGGACACTCAAAAACATTTTTGTTATTCCGATTTCACATACAACATTCCTTTGCGGCAAATTGCTTTTCTTCGCAATACTGACGTTCATGTTTATGCTAATTTCATGGTTGGAAATTTTGGTGTTAGCTCTCTTGTGTAACTGTTTTATTCCAGTAACACAACTCAATATTCCTTCTTTTATATTTTTCTTTATCAAAATGCTTTTTGGAGGGATATTATTATGTGCTACGCAGACTCCTTTTATTTACCTTACAATAAGAGTGAAAGGATTTGTTGCACCATTGATTGCCATTGCTGCAATTAGTTTAATCAATGTTGTCATGTCAAGTTCTCCAATAGCAGGATTTTATCCGTGGTCGGCTTCCTATTTTCTTGTAGCGGGACGCTTATCTTGGCTGGGCTGCCCCAAAGAGATTTCATTCTTAATTATTCTGATTATGAGTTTGTTGGGAATTGCCGCAAGTCTGCATAGATTTAAGAGAGAAGAAATCAAATAAAGTTTTCAATACCTTTTGTCCGTTTGCATTTTTTGTAAACGGGCTTTTTTATTTCCACAATGCATTTTTATGTACTTGCTATTGCTTGAATCTCCACATATAATTGTAATGTGGCTGTATTTCCGACATAAAAATGTGTGATTTGATGAACGGAGGAAGCGTTAAAAATGAACAGGACAAGGAGGTATGAGTGATGCATATAGAAACAGTTACGGTTCTTGCACTAATCATTGCTTTTGTTTCTGCAGTTTGGGCTGTTTTTACAGTCCGGCGTGTAAAAAGGCAGATATTGGAAATGTCTGATGCTTTGGAAGATGTAAAAAACGGGAATGGGAACAGGCGTATTTTATCAGAAACGCATGAACTTGTAGCTCCTCTTGCTTATGAAATCAATGATATTGTCCTATCCTACGAAAACAGGCTTTCAGCCTGTCATCAGACAGAAGAAACAAACAGGCAGCTTATGACAAGCCTTTCCCATGATGTGCGGACGCCCCTCACCACGCTGATTGGGTATCTGGATGCTGCCCATAAAGGAATTGTTGACGGAAAAGAGCGCGACGACTATATAGAAACCGCCCGCCGGAAAGCCCATGACTTAAAAGAATATATAGATGTGCTTTTTGACTGGTTCAAGCTGGGTTCAAATGAATTTTCCATGAATATTAAGGCTGTTGATTTAACAGAGCTGACACGTAATATACTGATTGACTGGATACCGATATTTGAAGATACACAGATAGATTTTACGATTGATATTCCAGAGCAGCCTTTCCGGGTGCAGATTGACCCGGACGGATACATGCGGATATTAAACAATCTGATACAAAATGTGCTCACCCACAGTCATGCAGATAAAATCAAGATAGCTTTATCTGAACAAGGCGGGAATATAAAAATTCTTTTGTCTGATAATGGAGTGGGGATAGACAAGGAGGATTTAAAGCATATTTTTGAACGGCTTTATAAATGCGATAAGGGGCGATCCCAAAAAGGCAGCGGTCTTGGTCTGTCTATCGTACACCAGCTTGTGGAAAAATTAAATGGAACAATAACAGCAGACAGCGTACCGGGGAAAGGAACAGTTTTCACACTTCTTTTCCCTTTTTCTTAATTGCAAGGTTAATGCAAGGTTCGTGCAAGGTTAATGCAAGGTTGGCGTGATAGAATGGCAGACATGAAAAGGAGGTTTCGCAATGAGCAACAATATAATTGAAACAAAAAATCTTACAAAACAATACGGAACACAAAAAAGCGTTGCCAATCTGAATATCCATGTCCAAAAAGGGCGCATCTATGGTCTGCTTGGCAGAAACGGAGCCGGAAAAACAACGACAATGAAAATGCTGCTTGGGCTGACGCAGCCTACTTCCGGGGAAGTGACAATATGGGGAAAACCTTTAGCGGCAAATGAAAAGAAACTTCTGCCCCGCATTGGCAGTCTGATTGAATCCCCCGGCTTTTATCCTAATCTGACCGCTACGGAAAACCTGCGTATTTTTGCCACCCTGCGGGGAGTGCCAAACCGCAATGCGATTAAAACCGCACTTGATTTGGTAGGTCTGCCCTACAAAGACAAAAAGCTGTTTTCCCAATATTCCCTTGGCATGAAGCAGCGGCTGGCGATTGCCCTTGCCGTTATGCACGACCCGGAGCTTTTAATTTTAGATGAGCCAATCAACGGGCTTGACCCCATTGGCATTGCAGAAGTGCGGTCTTTTATCCGGCAGCTTTGCGACGAAAGAGGAAAAACAATTTTAATATCCAGTCACATTCTTTCGGAAATTTCTCTGTTGGCTGATGATATTGGAATTATTGACCACGGGGCATTACTGGAAGAAGAAAGCCTTGCGGAACTGGAAGCAAAAAGCAGCAGGCATATCCGCTTTACTGTTTCCGATACCGCACAGGCGGCAAGACTTTTAGAACGTAATTTCCATGAAAGCAGCTTTTCGATACAGGACGACCACAATTTACGTCTGAATAATCTGGATATTTCCGTCGGGGAGGTTGTGACAGCTTTCGTTGAGAACGGACTTACAGTATCACAAGCCTATACCTGTGAGGAAAGCCTTGAAGATTACTTCAAGCGTGTGACAGGGGGTGAGGGGATTGCTTAAGCTTGTTATTTGTGAGTTTTCAAAGCTAAAGAGAAAAAAATTTATATTGTTGGTTGTTCTTTCCGCATTTTTGTTTCCCATACCGCTGACAGCATTGATGACAATGCCGCAGACCGCAGGACAATATGACAGCAAAATAGATATTTTTAATGATTATTTTCAGTTTGTTATGGGATATGGGATAGAGCTGCTCTTACCGTGTATGATTGGAGTGATTGCAGCCATACTGTTTTTTATGGAACGGGATAATGATACATTTAAAAATCTTCGCACAATTCCTGTAACAAGTACGCAGATGGTTTTGGCAAAAATAATTGTCTTATTCTTTTTTGGGATTATTTTCAGCCTGACATCGGCTTTTATTGCAATTCTGTGCGGAGGGGTAATTGCAGAAGTAAACAGCGTTGTTTACAGATTATTTTTTGCTGTGGAAATGGGGATTTTTATTACGGCAGGAACACTGCCATTGGTTATTCTTGTAGTTTTCTTTAGTAAGACGTATGTGTTTTCTGTCTTATTATGTGTTTTTTACAGCGTTTTAAGTCTGACAGCCGAATCATCTTTTGGTGCATTGCCTAAGCTGATGTGCTGGCTGATGCCGATTCCTCTTACAACTCTTTGGAGTGCAGGGAACTTAACTTCACATGGTGTTATGGATGGCGTAGGAATGCTGGAATACTTAATCCCTACTACCTTTCAAACAATCATTCTACTAACCGTTATTGCTTTGCTTTCTGTTATTTTGATTGATTATATGTATAAAAAGAGGGGGGATGAATGATATGCTTCGCATGGTTAAGACCGAAATATGGAAGTTAAAACGGTATCATATGATATGGGCGGGTATTTTCCTGATGCTGCTTTCCGTTCTTCTTACACTTTTTTCTACAACGGCATTGGATGGAACAGTCTGGACATTCCCTTTCTTTGCGGAACAGGTAATCAAAAATAACGTTACCATGATTTTTCCCATGTGTATTGCTTTAATTGCCGGATATATCATAGCAAGGGAAGGGAAAGACGATACGCTGAAAAGTATTTTGACGATACCTGTTTCGTATAGCAGCTTATTGTGGGGAAAGTTACTTGTGTGCGCATTGCTTTCGTTGTTTTTTGGGCTGGTATGTGCGGTATTTACGGTAATTGCTGATTTGCTCATGGGATTTCCGGGGCTTTCTGCGGAATCAATGTTACATACATGTATTCAGATTATTTTGAATTGCCTGTTTTTGTATATTGCTGTTATGCCAGTGATTGCATTTGCCGCCCGTTTGTCCAATGGGCATATGATAGGTACGATTATTGCTTTTGTTTATGGCTATGGCGGTATGTTTGCTTCTGGAAATGCAAAATTGGCAAATATTTATCCCGTTACCGCAAGTCTAGGTTTAATCAGTTACCGAAGTTATGATTCGGCCGTACATTGGAACGCTTTTACCTGTTTATTCAGTATGATTGCCGCTTTACTGATTTCTGCGGTATTTGTATTTACTGCAAAAGGAAATGTGCCGGTTAAAGCTGCTAAAAATCACAAAAAACCTATAACAAAAAAGGGCTGGTAAGTGGAGGATATAAAAAATGAAGAAGAAAATAATGATTGGAGTTACAGCAGTTGCAATAGTTGTGATAGGTTTTGCCTGCTTTTGTATATGGTTCCTTTCGGAAGCTGGCAGCACTTATTATTATGCTCAAATTGATAACAGTAAAATAGAGCAGGTTAATTCACGAGGGGGAGTCATTGATTTACATGGAGGACTGCGCTATTCATATACTCTCCCTGCCTATAATGAAAATGGCGGTAAAAAAGATATTACATTTGGAACATCAAGAGAATTAAAAGAGGGAGCTTTTATCCGCTTAACGGTGATGCCTGTCCGCGGCGTTCTTGAATGGAGTGAAGTAGAATATGATGAGCTGCCAGTGGCTGTAAAAAGTAATTGTGCAGTGCCAACAAATGAGTAAAAAAGCCGTTGTTCCGGCAGAGTTACAGTTTCATATGAAAAGAGTCTATTGCAATAGGTTTCTAAATTTCCATAATATCATGGCAGGAGGGTAGAAATGGAATGAGATATATTGCATTTGTGGATTTTTTCATGTATATTAAAGTTAATGTGTCAAGGCATGTAAACATGTCTTTAGAGTGCAAAAGAATAGAGAAAGGAGATTAGAGCAATGCAGTTTGAAAAATTACAAAAGGACATGATTGCCGCAATGAAAAACAGGGATAAGGTGAGAAAGGATGCACTGTCGGCGCTTGTTTCCGCGGCAAAGAAGGCAGCCATTGACGAGGGCTGCAGAGACAACATTACGGAGGAGCTTGTAGACAGAATTATTTTAAAGGAAATAAAATCCGTAAAGGAGCAGTTGGATACATGCCCTGATTCGCGGGAGGATTTAAAGCAGGAGTATCAGGCAAGGTATGATATTTTTCAGGAGTATGCGCCTAAAATGATGTCTGAGGAGGAAATTGAGGCATTCATCCGGGAACAGTTTGCCGATATCATAGCGCAGAAGAATAAAGGAATGCTGATGAAAAACGTTATGCAAAAACTCAAAGGAAAGGCTGACGGAAAGGTAATCAATCAGGTGGCTGAAAGACTCTGTGAGTGACGGATTCGCCTCCGGCAGTCTGCGGGACGCAAATTTTTAAAGAAAGGGAACAGATTAATTTTCAAATTGATTTAATTGGAAAAATGATTTTCAAAACTGATTAAATTAAAAGACCGCTTGCATTTCACAAACGGTCAGTGTATAATCTACGTAGAAGTGATCGGAATTGAACTTCCGATTGCCCTCAGTAATAAAAAATGTATTCAAAGAATAGCATCCGAACTTTAGGCGGTAGGGATGCTATTTCTTTTTATGATTGTCTATGTAAGTCAATGCTGTAAAAATCACAAGCAGAAGTGTAAGTAAATCACCTAAACTTATCATAGGGCATCACCCTCTTTCATAGGACTAGAGGGCATCCAGCGAAAAATCGCATCCTACTTTCTTTTCGATTATACAATCAGATTATATCATAGACAGAACGAATGTTCAATCAAAAAGAGGTTTCTTTGACATATGCTCTTGACAAATCTGTGCATATACTGTATATATTAATATATACAGTATATGCACGGAGGAAGCCATGGTAAAAGTAACGGATGTAAAGAAAAAACTGGGCGGGTTTTATCTGCAGGATATCTCCTTTTCCCTGCCGGAAGGCTATATAATGGGGCTTGTAGGAAAAAACGGGGCAGGAAAGTCCACAGTGTTAAAACTCCTGTCAGGACTGTATCACCAGGATTCTGGGGAAATCACGCTCTTTGGCACAACCTACCCCCGGGATGAAAAAAAGATAAAAAATAACATAGGCTTTGTACTTTCGGAAGAAGGCATATTTCTCGGGGAAATGAGCCTTCTGGAAAACGCCAGGATGTACGGCAGATATTATGAGAATTACAGGGAAGATATGTTCCGGGACTACTGCCTGGAGTTTGGACTTAAGGAAGAGCAGAAAAAGAAAAAACTTTCAACAGGGGAATACCTGAAATTTCAGTTTGCCTTTGCCCTGTCCCACCAGCCCAAACTGCTCCTTCTTGATGAGCCCACGGCAAACTTTGACCCAAAGTTCCGCAGCAGATTCCTTCATATTATCACGGATTATATCAAAGACGGAAAGCACAGTGTAATCCTTGCCACCCATCTGACTTCGGATTTAGACAAGATTGCAGACTATATCACTTTTTTAGACAGGGGAAAACTTCTTTTTTCCATGGACAGGGAGACTTTAAATAAAAGCTACCGCATGGTGGCGGGGGAGGAGTATAAGGTGAACCTTCTGCCAAAGGAAAACATTATTTATAAAGAAAAGGGGGAGTTTGCCACAAAAGCGCTGGTAAAGCATGGCAGGTGGAGCCTTTATGACAGGGCTTTGGAAGTGTCTTATCCCACCTTAGAAGAGTTGATGTACTATTTGCTGAAAGGAAAAAAATTATGACGGGGAGAGAAAAAGCAGATATTCTTTTTTTAGTGATAAAAGATTATAAAAGCAGCGTAAAAGAAGCGGTAAAAAGATTGAAGGGGACGGATATCTTTTGTTACTGCGGGATTGTTATTTTTGCATGTATGGGGGAAAATCTGGATTATAACAGCGCTGCTGTCATATTTTTAATGTTCTTTGGCGCAGTAATTTCCCGTATGTATCCCTGCCGTCTGGAAAAAACTTTGCTGTTGTGCCCGCTGACAAGGGAAGAGAAAATGCAGTATGTGAAAACGGGCTACCTGTTAAAAGTGTTTATGCCGCTTTTTATCTATATTTTATCGGGGATTGCATGGATGATTTTAAAGGCGGCGTCTCCTTTTTATCTGCTTATTGTGGGTATATGGATGTTTTTCTTTTTAAGCTGTGCAAATATTTACAGTTCTCCGGAACCGGGGGGAGCCTTTTTTAACGAAAAGAGCGGGGCGTTTGAATATGAAGCCTGGCATATTGCAAATGCATTTTTGGGTGTTGCGGAAATGTTTGGCGTGTTTTATCTGCCGGAAACGGCGTACATGGATTTATCTGATTATTGCTTTGTGATACTTGTAACAGTTTTGCATGGATTGCTGGCTTTCGGAATGAGGAAAAGGTTCTATCTCCGGCTTATGGAGGGGGCGGTGCAGTATGAAAATAACTATTAACCAAAACGGAACCCTGGCAATTTATGAACAAATTGTAAACCAGTTGAGAAATGCCATTTTGACAGGAGAATTATCTCCGGGGGAGGGTATGCCCTCTATCCGTGCCCTGGCAAGTGAACTGGAAATCAGCGTTATCACTACAAAACGTGCTTATGAGGAGCTGGAAAAGGAAAACCTTATCCGCTCCGTGGCAGGAAAAGGATTTTATGTGTGCGAGAATAACAGGGACTATTTACGGGAAAAAAATTACAGGCTGTTGGAAAACCGCATGGAAGAGCTGCTAAAGGACTGCAAAGGCGCAGGGATGAGCCGGAAAGACGTGCTGTCCATGGTGGTGGAGCTGTATTGAGGAAAATCCGGTTTTACAGACAACTGTGGCATATTTGCCGGAAGGAGGAAGATATGGATTTGGAATTTTCCCATGTAACTGCAAAGAAAAAAGGGTTTGTCTTAAAAGATATTACATTTTCCGTGCCGGAAGGGTTTATCACAGGGCTTGTGGGGGAAAACGGCGCCGGAAAAACCACGTTATTTAGTCTGGTGATGGAAGAATATGCCCGGTATGAGGGGGATATTTTAGCAGGCGGGATGGTTCTGGCAGAAAACCGCCGGGAGATTTTGCAGAAAATCGGTTTTATTTCCAGGGAACAGCAGTTCTTTCAGAATTTTAACGGCATGCAGAATGCGGATTTTCTGGCAGGCTTTTATCGGGAATTTAACAGGGATTGTTTTATAGAAAAAATGAAGGAGTTCGGGGTTTCTTTTGGCACGCCCTTAAAAGGACTTTCCGTGGGGGAATTTATAAAATTCCAGCTTGCCTTTGCATTGTCCCACGGCAGCAGGCTTTTTCTTCTGGACGAAGCCACTGCGGGCATGGACCCAGTGTACAAAAAAGATTTTTTCCGGCTGATTCATGAGATGATAGCCAGAGAAGATGCGGCAATTTTAATGAGTACCCACATTGAAGAGGAAGTTACGCGGCATATGGATTATGTGGTGAGGATTTCTGAGGGAGCCATAGAATCGGTAAAGGAGGCAGGGGAATGGAAGCCGTAAAAGCATTTGATTTGGAATGGAAAAAACAAAATTCTTATTATTTTCTTATGTACCGGTTTATCACTATTTTGCTGACAACATTGGGCATATGCACAATGTTTATTCCCATTGATAAAACAGAAATTGTGCGTACCAGCATTAATCCGCTGCTCCTTCTTATCTGGGGAATGCACTGCCATCTTGCCCCCTATCTTACCTGTGTGGAAGAGGGGAAGAGCATTTCCATTTACGAAAAATTAAAGTGGATGCCCGTGGCGAAACGACGGATTCAGGCGGTGCGCAGGGAATATATGATAAAATTCTG
The DNA here is from genome assembly GCA_947630855.1 of uncultured Lachnospiraceae bacterium. Taxonomy (GTDB): domain Bacteria; phylum Bacillota; class Clostridia; order Lachnospirales; family Lachnospiraceae; genus Roseburia_B. Next base: position 35,282 of record CANRJF010000008.1, on the reverse strand, counting down.
TGTGAAAGCGGGGGCTGCAATGTTTATTGTACAGCAGATTGGCGGAATTTTAGATGGTTCCTGGGGAATTTTCAATGTTTTATACCCTCTGTGGGAAGTGTTTTTCCTGTTTTTGGTAGGCATTATTGACATTTATGGGAAATAGGACAAGAAAAATTTAGACAATATTAACAATTTAATCCTTGCAATGGCAGGGGAAATATGCTATTCTTTTAAAGTACAAGCAGTTCATAGTTTTTATTTTTTTCCATAAGTTTGTTAAAAAATTAACAGCTTAGAACAATCAAGAATGATAAGGAGACGAGAAAATGGCAAAGAAAGTAGTTTTAGCAGGCGCATGCCGTACAGCAATCGGAAAAATGGGCGGAGCTTTAAGCAACACTCCGGCTGCTGATTTAGGAGCTATCGTAATCAAAGAGGCATTAAACCGTGCAGGCGTAAAGCCGGAGCAGGTAGATGAAGTTATGATGGGTTGTGTAATCCAGGCTGCACAGGGACAGAACGTTGCACGTCAGGCTTCCATTAAAGCCGGTTTACCGGTTGAGATACCGGCATTTACTTTAAACGTTGTCTGCGGTTCCGGTTTGAAATGTGTAAATGAAGCTGCTAACATGATTATGGCTGACCAGGCAGATATCGTAGTTGCCGGCGGTATGGAGAACATGTCCATGGCTCCATATGCAATGACAAAAGCTCGTTTTGGATATCGTATGAACAATGCGACCATCATCGATACCATGGTAAACGATGCATTGACAGATGCATTCAACCACTACCATATGATGATTACCGCAGAGAACGTATGTGATAAATATGGCATTACACGTGAAGAGCTGGATGAGTTTTCCGTAAACAGCCAGAATAAATGCGAGAAAGCACAGAACGAAGGCAAATTTGATGATGAAATCGTTCCGGTTCCCGTAAAAGTTAAGAAAGAAACCGTTATGTTTACCAAGGATGAAGGACCCCGTGCAGGCAGCACAATGGAGGCTTTAGCTAAATTAAAATGCGCTTCCGGCAAAGAGGGCGGACTTGTAACGGCAGGCAACGCTTCCGGTATCAACGACGGTGCAGCAGCAATCGTTGTTATGAGCGAAGAGAAAGCAAAAGAACTTGGCGTAAAACCAATGGCTACATGGATTGCAGGAGCTTTAGGCGGAGTTGATCCAAGCATTATGGGTGTTGGGCCTGTTGCAGCTACAAGGAAAGTATTTGAGAGAACAGGATTTACCATTGACGATATCGATTTGGTTGAGGCAAACGAGGCATTTGCTGCCCAGTCTATTGCAGTGGCAAGAGATTTGAACTTTGATATGAGCAAAGTAAATGTAAACGGCGGCGCTATTGCCCTTGGACATCCGGTAGGAGCCAGCGGATGCCGTATCTTAGTTACCCTGTTGTATGAGATGCAGAAGAGAGGCTCAAACAGAGGTCTTGCTACCTTATGTATCGGCGGTGGAATGGGATGCGCAACCATCGTTGAGAAGTACTAATCAGATACATAATTAAGTTTTGACAGGAAAGGGACGTTATGGAACGGAGGAGTTTTCCCTGTTTCATGACGGCCCCATTGTAAGTATAAAAAAGATATAAAATATAAAACAAGGAGGAACTACAATGAAAGTAGGAGTTATCGGTGCAGGAACCATGGGACAGGGAATTGCCAAAGCATTTGCTCAGGTTGACGGATATGAAGTTGCACTCTGCGACATCAAGCAGGAGTGGGCGGACAATGGAAAGGCCAAGATTCAGAAGGGCTATGCAAGGCTTGTGGAAAAAGGAAAAATGACACAGGATAAAGTGGACGGAATCCTTGCAAAAATCACACCGGGCTTAAAAGAAGACCTTTGCAAAGACTGTGATTTAATCGTGGAAGCTGCATTTGAGGATATGCAGGTGAAAAAGACTACATTCTCAGAGTTAGACAAGATTGTAAAACCTGAGTGTATCTTTGCTTCCAACACATCCAGCCTTTCTATTACCGAGATTGGAAACGGATTAAGCCGTCCTATGATTGGTATGCATTTCTTTAATCCTGCTGACCGTATGAAATTAATCGAAGTTATCGCAGGTGTAAATACTCCGGCTGCAACGGTGGATGCCATCAAGAAGATTTCCGAAGAAATCGGCAAGACGCCTGTACAGGTAAATGAAGCAGCAGGATTTGTTGTAAACCGTATCTTAATCCCAATGATTAACGAAGCAGCATTTATTAAAATGGAAGGTGTTTCCGATATCGCCGGCATTGACACCGCTATGAAGCTGGGCGCAAACCATCCCATGGGGCCCTTGGAGTTAGGTGATTTTATCGGCCTTGATATCTGCCTTGCAATTATGGATGTGCTTTACAATGAGACAGGCGACAGCAAATACCGTGCATGCCCGTTAATCCGCAAGATGGTTCGCGGCGGCAACCTTGGCGCTAAGAGCGGAAAAGGCTTCTACATTTACAATGCAGACCGTACAAAGACACCGGTTGACGCTCAGTAATGGTTGGATGATTTATTTTGTAAAACAGTAACTGTTCATCTGTGAGGGGACTGAACAGATACGTAAAATATTAGACATGGAGGAATAGTAATCATGGATTTCGGTTTAGATAAAAAACATGAAATGGCGAGAGCTTTATTTAAAGAGTTCGCCGAGAAAGAAGTAAAACCTCTGGCTCAGGAAGTAGACGAAACTGAGAAATTCCCAAGAGGAACAGTGGAAAAAATGCAGAAGTTAGGATTCATGGGAATCCCGGTTCCAAAGGAATACGGCGGACAGGGATGCGACCCATTGACTTATATTATGTGTGTGGAGGAGCTGTCTAAAGTATGCGGTACCACAGGCGTTATTGTATCTGCACATACATCTCTCTGCATAGACCCGATTCTTACATACGGTACTGAGGAACAGAAGAATACATATGTACGTGCCCTTGCAACAGGGGAGAAGTTAGGCGCATTTGCACTGACAGAGCCGGGTGCCGGTACGGATGCACAGGGCTGCCAGACAAAAGCTGTTTTAGACGGTGACCAGTGGGTATTAAACGGAAGCAAATGCTTTATCACCAACGGTAAAGAGGCAGATGTTTATATTGTAATCGCTATTACCAGTGTAACAGAGGACAAGAGGGGAAGAAAGAAAAAGAACTTCTCCGCATTTATTGTAGATAAAGGGGCTCCGGGCTTCTCCTTCGGTACAAAAGAGAAGAAGATGGGTATCCGCGGTTCTTCCACCTACGAATTAATCTTCGAGGACTGCAGGATTCCCAAAGAGAATCTGTTAGGGCCGGAAGGAAAAGGATTCCCCATTGCAATGCATACCCTTGACGGCGGACGTATCGGTATTGCCGCACAGGCTCTCGGACTTGCAGAAGGCGCATTGGAGGCAACTATTGCTTACACCAAAGAGAGAAAACAGTTTGGACGTGCTATTTCTGCACAGCAGAATACCCAGTTCCAGCTTGCTGATATGGCTGCTAAGATAGACGCTGCCAAATTCTTAGTTTACAGGGCTGCTATGGCTAAAGCTACCCAGAAAGTTTATTCCGTTGAAGCTGCAAAAGCTAAACTGTTTGCCGCTGAGACTGCTATGGATGTTACTACAAGATGTGTTCAGCTCTTCGGCGGATATGGATACATCAGAGAGTATGATGTAGAGCGTATGATGCGTGATGCTAAGATTACAGAGATTTACGAAGGAACATCCGAAGTTCAGAGAATGGTTATTTCTGGTGCATTACTGAAATAGACGTGATTCCAGCAAAGCGAAAAAATATATTATAAGGAGTGAATACCGTGAAAATAGTTGTATGTGTAAAACAGGTACCTGATACAAAAGGCGGCGTTAAATTTAACCCGGACGGTACATTAAACAGAGCTGCAATGCTTACCATCATGAACCCGGATGACAAAGCAGGACTGGAAGCAGCCCTTAGATTAAAAGAGCAGTATGGAGCAGAGGTAACCGTTGTTACCATGGGTCTTCCAAAGGCTGACGAAGTGCTGCGTGAAGCTATGGCAATGGGAGCTGACAAGGGAATCCTTGTAACAGACAGAGTATTAGGAGGAGCCGACACATGGGCTACATCCAGCACGATTGCAGCAGCAATCCGCAATTTGGAGTATGATTTGATTATCACAGGACGTCAGGCAATTGACGGCGATACCGCACAGGTAGGCCCGCAGATTTCCGAGCATCTTGATATTCCTGTTATTTCCTATGCACAGGACATTAAGATTGACGGTGACTATGTAATTGTACAGCGTCAGTATGAGGACAGATATCATGAATTAAAGGTAAAAATGCCTTGCTTAATTACAGCCCTTTCTGAACTGAATGAGCCTCGTTATATGACACCAGGCGGAATTTTCGATGCATATGACAAAGAAGTTACCGTATGGGGCAGAGCTGACTTAAAAGATTTGGATGATGCTAACATCGGTCTGGCAGGTTCTCCTACCAAGATTGCAAAGGCATCCGACAAAGTGCGTAAAGGAGCCGGCGAGAAGGTTACCCTGGATGCAGAAGAGTCAGTAGCTTATATCATGGGTAAATTAAAAGAGAAACATGTGATTTAATCCTTTTGGATTTGCACAACAGTTACAAAAAAATACGGATTAACCGTCTAAAATAAGGAAAGTGGTGAACAATAATGGGTTTAGAAGAATATAAAGGAGTATTTGTCTTTGCACAGCAGGTAGACAACGTATTAGATGGCGTTGCATTTGAATTGCTTGGAAAAGGCAAAGACTTGGCAAAAGACTTAAATACTGAGGTAACAGCAGTATTAATCGGTTCCGGAGTAAAAGGACTTGCAGACCAGTTAGCAGAGTACGGCGCTGACAAGGTAATCGTTGTGGATGACCCGGAATTAAAAGATTACAGGACAGAGCCATACACACATGCATTAGCATCTGTAATCAATGAATACAAGCCGGAAATCATGTTGGTTGGCGCTACGGCTATCGGACGTGACCTTGGCCCAAGGGTATCTGCCCGTGTTAAGACAGGTCTTACCGCAGACTGTACAGTGCTTGAGATTGGTGATTTCCCGTTGAATCCTGTTCCGGGAAAAGAGAACGAGCAGAAGCACAACCAGCTGCTTATGACCCGTCCTGCATTTGGCGGCAATACCATCGCTACCATCGCCTGCCCGGATAACCGTCCTCAGATGGCTACCGTTCGTCCCGGCGTTATGCAGAAAATTGAGCCAATTAAAGGGGCAAAGGCTAATATTGTGGAGTACAATCCAGGATTTACGCCAGACCATAAATATGTAGAAATCTTAAATATCGTAAAGGCTGTAAAGAATACCGAGAACATTATGGAAGCTAAGATTTTAGTATCCGGCGGACGTGGTGTGGGCTCCGCAGAGAACTTTAAGATTCTTCAGGATTTGGCAGATGTGCTTGGTGGAACCGTTAGCTGCTCCCGTGCAGTTGTTGAGAACGGCTGGAAACCTCAGGATGTCCAGGTAGGACAGACAGGTAAGACAGTACGTCCTAATGTATATTTTGCAATCGGTATCTCCGGAGCAATTCAGCATGTGGCAGGTATGGAAGAGTCCGATATCATTATCGCAATCAACAAAGACGAGGATGCTCCTATCTTTGATGTGGCTGATTATGGTATTGTCGGGGATTTGAATAAAATCGTTCCGGCTTTGACAGCAGCATTGAAGGCTGAGTTAGGATAAGTTAAAAAATTTATAATGATTGTTTGATTATTTTAAAGTTATTTGAATCTGAATTGTCCAAAGAGTAGAGTATGTAGAAATATGTACTCTGCTCTTTTTTATGGATATAACTTATCCTTGCTTTTAAATGTTTGGAATAATATAATTATTAATAGAGTAAAAGAAGTATAGAAAATCAATAATATAGGAGGCGGTTATTGTGTTATCACAGGTCAAAGGGATTGTAAGAGGAAATACTGTTGTGATAGAAGATGATAATATACAGGAGTATGATGGGACAGAAGTAATTGTAACCATGTTGGAGTATGGTAAGAAACGGCAGAAACAAAAGCCGCCGATTGATTGGGAGAGTTTCAGAATGCCTAGTAAGAGAGGAGAGAATGTTGAGGAATATATGAGGGAGATGCGGGAAAATGATAGAATGTAAAAAAGTGTTTGTTGACACGGCACCTTTCATATATTGTATCGAAGAAAGCAAAGATAATCCCAGATATTATAACATGGTACAGGGATTTTTTGAGGCGTGTTATAGAAAAGATATTGTTTTAGTTACATCAACTATTACATTAGAGGAGTACTGTGTTATGCCTTATAGGACAGGTGAACTGCAAAGAATTATGTTATTCCATAGGTTTCTATTGTCAATGGGAATAGAGGTAATGGGAATTGATGAAAAGATAGCGGATAAGGCTGCACAGATAAGAGCAAAATATAGTAAATTTAAAGCTATGGATGCATTACAGCTTGCGACAGCTTGTTTGATTGGATGTGATATGTTTTTGACTAATGACAAACAGTTAAGACAGTTTGGGGAAATAAGTGTAGTTACAGTTGATAAATTATCTGTTTAATGGTAAAATAACCCAACACGAAAGGTATATTTATCAGGAAATTACTTATAGAGACAAAACCAATGGAGGAAGAAAAAGTGGATCAGAGTAAAATCCGAAATTTTTGTATTATCGCTCATATCGACCATGGCAAATCCACCCTGGCAGACCGCATTATCGAACACACGGGGCTTCTTACCAGCCGTGAGATGCAGGCGCAGGTATTGGATAACATGGATTTGGAGCGGGAGCGGGGAATCACCATTAAATCCCAGGCAGTCCGCATTATATATAAGGCAAAAGACGGGGAAGAATATATTTTTAACTTAATTGACACCCCGGGCCATGTAGATTTTAATTATGAAGTGTCACGAAGCCTTGCGGCATGTGACGGCGCTATCTTAGTGGTGGATGCAGCCCAGGGGGTGGAGGCGCAGACCCTCGCCAACGTGTATCTTGCATTAGACCACGATTTGGATGTGATGCCTGTGATTAACAAAATCGATTTGCCCAGCGCCCAGCCGGAGGCTGTAATTGAAGAAATTGAGAATGTGATTGGCATTGAGGCGCAGGATGCCCCTAAGATTTCCGCAAAGACAGGATTAAATATCGAGCAGGTTTTAGAGCAGATTGTTACAAAAATTCCTGCCCCCGGGGGAGATGCATCCGCCCCCTTGCAGGCTTTGATTTTTGATGCCATATACGATTCCTACAAAGGGGTGATTGTATTCTGCCGTATTATGAATGGAACCGTAAAGCCGGGGCAGCGTATCCGCATGATGGCAACCGGAGCGGAAGATGATGTGGTGGAAGTAGGTTATTTTGGAGCGGGACAGTTTATTCCCTGTGAGGAACTAAGCGCAGGGATGGTAGGTTATATTGCTGCCAGCATAAAAAATGTATCGGATACCCGTGTGGGAGACACGGTGACCCATGCCCAAAATCCCTGTAAGGAGCCCCTGCCCGGATACAAGAAAGTAAATCCCATGGTATACTGCGGTCTGTATCCGGCGGATTCCGCAAAATATCCTGAACTCCGGGAGGCATTGGAAAAATTGCAGATTAATGATGCATCCCTGTATTATGAGCCGGAAACGTCCCTGGCTTTGGGCTTTGGATTTCGGTGCGGATTTTTAGGGCTTTTGCATTTAGAGATTATACAGGAACGGTTAGAGCGGGAGTTTAATCTGGATTTGGTCACCACCGCTCCGGGAGTTATCTATAAAGTCCATAAGACCAACGGGGAAGTAATAGAACTTACCAACCCTTCCAATCTGCCGGACCCTTCCGAAATCGAATATATGGAAGAACCTGTTGTTGCCGCAGAAATCATGGTGACCAGTGATTATGTAGGCTCCATTATGAAGCTGTGCCAGGAGCGGAGGGGTGTCTACATCAGCATGGAGTATATGGAAGAAACCAGGGCATTAATAAAATACGATCTGCCTTTAAATGAGATTATTTATGACTTTTTTGACGCATTAAAGTCACGTTCCAGGGGATATGCCTCTTTTGATTATGAATTAAAAGGATACGTGCGTTCCGAGCTGGTAAAACTGGATATTCTGATTAATAAGGAAGCGGTGGATGCTCTTTCTTTCATTGTGTTTAAAGACAGCGCCTATGACAGGGGCAGAAAAATGTGCGAAAAATTAAAAGGGGAGATACCCAGGCATCTCTTTGAAATTCCCATCCAGGCCGCCGTTGGGGGAAAAGTCATTGCCAGAGAGACGGTAAAAGCCATGCGCAAGGATGTGCTGGCAAAATGTTACGGCGGTGACATTACCCGAAAGAGAAAGCTTTTGGAAAAACAGAAGGAAGGCAAAAAGAGAATGCGCCAGGTAGGCAGTGTGGAGATTCCACAGGAAGCGTTTATGAGCGTGTTAAAGCTGGACGAGGACTAGTATAAGCCAAATTAAATAACCATACGATTCACTTGCCTGAATTTCCATCTGCTGTGTTGTCGTCAATCGTCGTAGCCACCGCTGCGACTCATTCCTCCGCCTTGCAGTCTGAAAATTTATTCTGCGTGAATCATAAAGGTATTTAATGTGGCTTATACTATATGAAAGCGGTTCTGGCCAAATAAATGCCTATGCAGGCATGGCGTTTGGCCAATGGCCCGCGGAAAATAAATGATGCCGGGGGCAGAAGATATGAGAGAATTGGAATTGTATATCCATATTCCATTTTGCATGAGGAAATGCAATTACTGTGATTTTTTGTCTGTAACTGCAGATGAACGGTTGCAGTCTGCTTATATGGAAGGATTAAAGAATGAATTAACTTTTTATGGGAAAGGCTTTCGAGACGTGGAAATCTCCACGATATACATTGGAGGGGGAACGCCCTCCTGGCTGCAGGAGCGCTATATGGCGTCTTTGATGGAGGTGGTGCATAAATCCTTTTCCATAAGGGGAGACGCGGAAATTACCGTGGAATGCAACCCGGGGACATTAACCAGGGCAAAAGTGAAAAGCTATCAAAATTCCGGTATCAACCGGCTCAGCATGGGGCTCCAGTCGGCAAACCAGCAGGAATTGGAGCATTTGGGGCGGATTCACACCTTTGAGCAATTTTTGCGCAACTATGAGATGGCCCGGGAATGCGGGTTTGACAACATCAATGTGGATTTAATGTACGGCCTTCCCTGGCAGAACACGGAAAAGTTTTATCGTACTTTAACAAAGACGGTTGCCCTAAAGCCGGAACATATTTCTGCTTACTCCCTTATGATTGAAAAAGGGACGCCCTTTTATGACTGGTACAAATTTGACGGCGTAAAGCAGGAAGCAGGTTTTATGCCGGAAGTGCTGCCCCACGAGGATGTAGTATACCAGATTGGCAAAATGACAGAGGATGTGCTGGCGGAAGCGGGGTATGAGCGGTATGAGATATCCAATTATGCCAGGAAGGGATACGAATGCCGTCATAATATCGGCTACTGGCAGCGAAAAGAGTACTTAGGGGTGGGGCTTGGAGCCTCTTCTCTTTTGGGGAACGTCCGTTACGGCAATATCCGGGATTTGGAGCGTTACATAGAATGCTGCGGCAGCATCCGGGAAACCAGGATAAAGGACATAAAAACCGAGAAAGAGTTGGAAGGGGTCAATCTCCATGAGACGGCGGAAGAGCTTTCCAGAAACGCGTGCATGGAGGAAACCATGTTTTTAGGGCTGCGCATGATTATGGGAGTGGAAAAAAGCAGGTTTTACAAGGACTGCGGATTTACTGTGGACAATATCTATTACCCCATTGTCCGGGAGTTAAAGGAAGAAGGGCTGGTGGAGGAAAACCTAGAGCGAATCTGGCTGACGGAAAAGGGGCTGGATTTGAGCAATTACGCCATGGCTAAATTTTTGCTGCCTGGTTAGCCATGGGATGTCATTGCCCGCCAACCGGAGAATGCTTTTAAGGAGAAGCGCCTGACTTGTCAGGTAAGAGCTTCTCCTGTTTTTTTGCTCTGGAGTATAAGAAAGGGTTTAGATTGCGCCGGAAAACCAAAATCACGTATAAATTTAGAAAATTTACAAAAAACTGTTGACAAAGGATTAGAGGGGTGCTATCTTTATTACATAAGTATTAGCACTCCAAACAAGTGAGTGCTAACAAAACAGGATAAGGCCATAGATGATGGTGATGTTTGTATGCATTATCTTTTGGGAGTGATGACATGGAAGAACTGGACGAGAGAAAAGTTAAAATTTTAAATGCCATTATCCGCACATATTTGGAAACAGGGGAGCCGGTAGGTTCCAGAACCATTTCCAAGTATACGGATTTGAACTTAAGTTCAGCCACAATCCGTAATGAAATGTCAGATTTGGAGGAATTAGGCTATATTATCCAGCCCCATACTTCTGCGGGAAGGATTCCTTCTGACAAGGGTTACAGGTTTTATGTAGACCATCTCCTTGAGAATAAAGACAAAGAAATCTCGGATATGAAAGACTTTGTTATCGAGCATACGGAGCGGATGGAACAGGTGTTAAAGCAGGTGGCAAAAATGCTTGCCCAGACTACCAATTATGCAACCATGATTACTACACCAAAAAGCGTGCGCAATAAAGTGAAATTTGTGCAGTTGTCCCAGGTGGACGAGGAACATCTGCTTGCCGTGATTGTTATGGAATCCAATGTTGTGAAAAACAAGATGATTCCCCTGGCAGAGCCCTTAGACAGCGAGACATTATTGAAGCTGAATATCCTGTTAAATTCCACATTAAACGGCCTGTCCATACCGGAGATTAATCTGGGAACCATCAGCAGACTAAAGGAACAGGCAGGAGACCACAGTGACATTATAGGGATTGTTTTAGATGCGGTGGCGGAGACCATAAGCCAGGAAGAACTGGAGGTTTATACCAGTGGTGCCACAAATATTTTTAAATATCCCGAATTAAGTGATTCCCAACGGGCCAGCGAATTGATTTACGCCCTGGAGGAAAAACAGCAGCTTGCGACCTTGGTAACGGAAAATCTTCAGAATGAAAATACCGGAATCCAGGTTTATATAGGAGATGAAAGCCCCATTCAGACAATGAAAGACTGCAGTGTGGTGACAGCAACATATGAGTTGGGAGATGGCATGAAAGGTTCCGTGGGAATCATCGGGCCGAAAAGAATGGATTATGAAAAAGTTATGAGCCATCTGAAAGAATTGACCAGCCAACTGGACAGTATTTTTAAGAAGCCAACATAAGAAAGGTGGTAATCAAGTGGCAGAAAATAACAGCGAAGAAGTAAAGGATGAAAAGGAAGAAGTTTTGGAGGAATCCGAAAACTTAAATGAAGAGCCGGAAGAATCCCGGGAAGAGGAAACCTCAGAAGCTGCGGAGGAGGAGACAGAAAGCCCTAAAGATGCGCCGGAGGAGCAAGCCGAAACCGAAAGCGGGGAGGAAGAAAATCCCAAGGAAGGCGCAGAGGCAAAGAAAGGTATTTTTAAGAAAAAGAAGAAAGACAAAAAAGATGAGCAGATTGAAGACTTAACCGACCGGCTGAAACGCCAGATGGCAGAATTTGAGAATTTCCGCAAACGCACGGAAAAAGAAAAGTCCCAGATGTACGATATGGGGGCAAAAACCATTGTAGAAAAAGTGCTGCCGGTGATTGATAATTTTGAGAGAGGCCTTGGTGCAGTGCCGGAAGAGAATATGGAAGATCCCTTTGTAGACGGCATGAATAAAATATATAAGCAGATGATGACTGTGCTGGAAGAGGCGGGAGTTAAGCCTATTGAGGCACAGGGAAAAGAATTTGACCCGGAATACCACAACGCGGTGATGCATGTGGAGGATGAAAACTTCGGGGAAAATGAAATTGTGGAAGAATTACAGAAAGGTTATATGTACCGTGACACAGTAGTGCGCCACAGTATGGTAAAAGTAGCTAATTAGTCAATAAGAAGGAGGAAATTATTATGAGTAAAATTATTGGTATCGATTTAGGAACAACAAATAGCTGTGTAGCCGTTATGGAAGGCGGAAAGCCAACCGTTATTGCCAATCAGGAAGGGGCCAGAACCACACCCTCCATCGTGGCATTTACAAAAAACGGTGAGAGATTAGTAGGTGAGCCTGCAAAACGTCAGGCAGTAACAAATGCAGAAAAAACCATTTCTTCCATTAAGAGGGATATGGGTACGGACAGAGGCAGGAATATTGATGACAAGAAATATTCTCCCCAGCAGATTTCCGCTATGATTCTTCAGAAGTTAAAAGCAGATGCAGAAGGTTATTTAGGGGAGACTGTCACAGAGGCAGTTATTACCGTTCCGGCTTATTTTAACGATGCACAGCGTCAGGCAACAAAAGATGCAGGAAAAATTGCAGGTCTTGACGTAAAGCGTATTATCAACGAGCCTACCGCAGCAGCATTGGCTTACGGCCTTGACAATGAAAAAGAGCAGAAAATCATGGTATACGACTTGGGAGGCGGTACTTTTGATGTGTCCATTATCGAGATTGGGGACGGCGTCATCGAAGTATTATCCACCAACGGAGATACCCACTTAGGCGGTGACGATTTTGACAACCGTGTGACCCAGTGGATGATTGACGAGTTTAAAAAGGCAGAAGGCGTTGACTTATCCAATGACAAGATGGCAATGCAGAGGTTAAAAGAGGCGGCAGAGAAGGCAAAGAAAGAACTTTCCTCCGCTACTACCACAAATATCAACCTGCCCTTTATCACGGCTACGGCAGAAGGGCCAAAGCATTTTGACATGAACCTTACCAGGGCAAAATTTGACGAGCTGACCCATGACCTGGTGGAAAAAACAGCAGTTCCCGTACAAAACGCCATGAAGGACGCAGGGCTTACCAATTCCGATATCGGCCAGGTATTGTTGGTAGGCGGTTCCACCCGTATTCCTGCCGTTCAGGAAAAAGTAAAACAGCTTACAGGAAAAGACCCAAGCAAATCTTTAAATCCTGATGAGTGTGTAGCCATCGGCGCATCTATCCAGGGCGGTAAATTAGCAGGAGATGCAGGCGCAGGGGATATCCTTTTACTTGATGTAACACCCCTTTCCTTATCCATCGAAACCATGGGCGGCGTGGCAACACGGTTAATTGAGAGAAATACCACAATTCCTACCAAGAAGAGCCAGATTTTCTCCACCGCAGCCGACAATCAGACAGCCGTTGATATCAACGTAGTACAGGGTGAGAGACAGTTTGCAAGGGATAACAAGTCCTTAGGACAGTTCCGTTTAGACGGTATTCCTCCTGCACGCCGTGGTGTTCCTCAGATTGAGGTTACATTTGATATTGATGCCAACGGTATTGTAAATGTATCCGCAAAAGACTTGGGAACAGGAAAAGAACAGCATATTACCATTACGGCAGGTTCCAACATGTCTGATGAGGATATTGATAAGGCAGTAAAAGAGGCTGCAGAATATGAGGCTCAGGACAAGAAGAGAAAAGAAGCCATTGATGCAAGAAACGACGCAGATTCCTTTGTATTCCAGACAGAAAAGGCATTGGAGGAAGTAGGGGCAAATATTGATGCAGCAGACAAATCCGCCGTGGAGGCAGATATTGCGGCAGTAAAGGCAATCCTTGATGCAAATCCAAATGCCGAGGAAATGTCAGAGGACAAAGTTTCCGAATTAAAAGCTGCACAGGAAAAACTTACCCAGAGCGCCCAGAAAGTATTTGCAAAGATGTATGAGCAGTCCCAGCAGGCAGCAGGGGCAGCAGGAGCAAACCCGAATATGGGTTCTGCCGGAGGAAGCGCGCCGGAAGATGACGTTGTGGATGCAGATTTTAAAGAAGTGTAAATGATAAGGGCCTGTGTTATAAGATATAACCGCAGGATTACGAAATAGGAGAGAAGGGTTTTAGAATAGTTCTAAAACCCTATCTTCAAGTCTGTTATACCCGTGAGCCAAATGATTTGCCAACAGGTATTCTCTGTTTCAAACAAAATAGCAAATCATTTGGCAAATGTGTATACTCTGGAGTATAATTTGATTAAAGGGAAAGTGAGATTATGGCAGATAAAAGAGATTATTATGAAGTGCTGGGTGTGGACAAAAGCGCGGATGACGCCGCATTGAAAAAAGCATTCCGCCAGTTGGCAAAAAAATACCATCCTGATGTAAACCCGGGAGATGCGGAGGCGGAAAAGAAATTTAAAGAAATCCAGGAAGCTTACGCCGTACTTTCCGACCCGGACAAGAGAAGGCAGTATGACCAGTTCGGCCACGCAGCCTTTGAGGGCGGCGGCATGGGCGGCGGCGGCTTTGATTTTTCCGGCATGGATATGGGGGATATTTTCGGAGATATTTTCGGGGATTTCTTTGGAGGCGGCAGGCGTTCCGCGGACAACGGGCCCAGAAGGGGCGCTAACCTGCGGGCAAGCATAAGAATTACCTTTGAGGAGTCTATATTCGGCTGTGAAAAAGAACTGGAAATTGTATTAAAGGATGAGTGCAGCACCTGCCATGCCACAGGGGCAAAACCGGGGACATCTCCCGAGACATGCAGCAAGTGCGGCGGCAAAGGAAAAGTTATGTACAGCCAGCAGTCCTTATTCGGCATGGTACAGAATGTGCAGACATGTCCCGAATGTCACGGAAGCGGCAAGATTGTAAGGGAGAAATGCCCGGATTGTCACGGAAGCGGTTACATTGCTTCCAAAAAGCGGATTAAAGTTACCGTTCCCCCGGGAATTGACAACGGACAGAGCATTCGTATCCGGGATAAGGGAGAGCCGGGGACAAACGGCGGCCCAAGAGGAGATTTGTTAGTGGAAGTGAATGTTTCCAGACATCCTATCTTCCAGAGGCAGGATATGAATATTTATTCCACCGCCCCCATTTCTTATGCCCAGGCGGCTTTAGGCGGGGAAGTGCGTATCAGTACCGTAGACGGGGATGTGCTTTATGAGGTAAAACCGGGTACACAGACTGATACAAGAATCCGCTTAAAAGGAAAGGGAGTTCCTTCCCTTCGGAATAAATCTGTCCGGGGAGACCATTATGTGACGCTGGTGGTACAGGTGCCCACCGGCTTAAACGAGGAGGCAAAGGAGGCGCTGCGCAAATTTGACGCTGCCACGGACAATTCTTTAAAAGTAGATAAGACAGGAGCAGAGAAGCCCAAAAAGAAAAGTTTTAAAGAGAAGATAAAAGAATCTTTTGAGGATTTTTCATAAATATAATTGTGAAACACATACGTGTTTTTCTTTACTATTTTCCCTTCCCATGGTAAAATGCTTCTATACAGGAAAGGATTTACAAAGGCAAAAAATGCTGTTGTAAATCCTTTAAAAGAGGAAAACGGCACGGGAGGGGAAAATTCTTCATATGGGAATCAAAAAAATTAAAACCAGGATTTTGCTGCGTATGGACATTACGGTTTTAATATGTCTTTTGTTGGTAGGTGTTTCTTCTATTTTTTTAAATGTCCGGGGCACCATGGATACATTGGAGCAGACCATGGTAGAGATGATAAATGTGGCGGCTGAGCGGGTGAGCAAAGAATTGCAGGGGAAACCGGCTGCGTTGCCAGGCTTTCCTCCGACATCAGAGTGGAGGAGAAGAAAGCAATTATTGACCAGAGGGCTAAGACCCACGGCTACCAGCGGGGGAATATTATCGGGCCGGACGGAATCAGTATTTTTGACGGAAAAGATTACAGCGACAGAGACTACGTCCGCCATGCCTTAGAGGGGGAGGCATTTATATCCGACCCTCTTATCAGTAAAATTACCGGTGAGCTTACCATTATTGTAGCGGCTCCCCTGTGGGAAGGGGGAATCCCGGGTACAAATGTGGCTGGGGTGGTTTATTTTGTCCCGCCGGAGACATTTTTAAATGATATTGTATCCAGCCTTAAGGTCAGCGGGAATGCTTATTCCTATATGCTTAACAAAGCAGGCACGGTAATTGCCCACCCGGATATGGAGATGCTGGCCAATAAGGTTAATACCATAGAAAACGCAAAGACGGATGCCTCCTTAGAACAGTTGGCAGGATTAGAGCAGAAAATGGTGGACGGGGAAAACGGCTACGGTTCTTACGGTTCCGGCAGGGGCAGCTACTTTTTGGCTTATGCTCCCGTGCCCGCCACGGACGGCTGGAGCATTGCATTGACTGCTCCTATGGCGGATTTTATGCATACCACCCAAAACGCCGTTTACATAATTATTGTGGTAATGTTTGTGGCGGTTACTGTTTCCGGTATTTTGGGGCTGAGGCTGGCAAATAAAATCGGAAAGCCAGTGGCGGCATGTACGAAACGTTTAGAGCAGGTGGCTGCCGGAGACTTTTCATCCCCTGTTCCCAAAGTACGGCTTAAGGACGAGACAGGCAGGCTGGCAGATGCCACGAAAACCATTGTGGATACCCTCTCCGGGATTGTTTCGGATTTGGTGTACAATTTAGGGGAGATGGAAAACTGCAATTTTGATGTGGGACTGCGAAACAGAGAACTGATGGTAGGAGAGTTAGCCCCTATCGGAAAGGCTGTGGAAGGGCTGATTATCCGGCAGAGCGATACATTAAGCCAGATTAATACGGCTGCGGAGAAAGTGGCACAGGGAGCGGAACAGATTTCCAACGGCGCCCAGGCGTTAGCCCAGGGAGCTACCCAGCAGGCGGCTACTTTAGACGAACTTTCCGTAACTGTCAACGGGATTGCCAGTCATTTGGAGGAGACGGCGTCCAATGCGGTTCTTGCCCAGCAGGAAACCAGCAGGACGGGAGACGAAATCCATCTGTGTAATAATCAGATGGAAGAGCTTGTGTCGGCAATGGATGATATTCGCAGTACATCCTATGAAATCAGCGAGATTATTTCTACCATTGACAATATTTCTTCCCAGACGAATATTCTTGCCTTAAATGCCGCCGTGGAAGCTGCAAGAGCCGGGGAAGCGGGAAAAGGTTTTGCTGTGGTGGCGGATGAAGTAAGGAACTTAGCAAGCAGAAGCCAGGATGCTTCCCAGAATATTGCCCAGTTAATCGAGCGGGCAGTAAAGGCTGTGGAGAGAGGGGCGGATATAGTAAAGGAGACGGCGGAGACACTTCATTCTGTGGTGGATAACAGCCAGCTTGTGGTTGTGAATGTAAGTGAGATTGCAAAACAGTCTTCTAAGCAGACGAAAGAGACAAAGCAGGCCACGGACGGGCTTTCCCAGATTTCCAGTGTGGTGCAGACCAATTCTGCCACCAGTGAGGAGAGTGCTGCCACCAGTGATGAACTGAACGGACAGGCACAGACTTTAAAACAGTTAGTGTCCAGATATAAATTAAGAAGCAGTAACGGCAGGGGAAATTCGTCTCCCTGAGATAAACTGTCTTTTTAGTACCTATTGACTATTGCTGACCTTTCCTATATGTTGTATCCTAATTACTGTATGAGTTCAATATGTAGGAGAAAACGGTTGTTTCAAAGGAGGCAGTAATGGACAAGCCATGCATAGCAACAGAAGAGGCCGTTAATATTATTCGCAGTTGGTATTTCAGTGACAGCGATATGGAAAGACAGACAAAGAGGGAAATATTAAGGGAAGCACAGGAACTGAAACGGCAGAGAAAACTGTTGGAACTGGAAAAAGATGAATTTTCAAGGAATAAGGCAATAGAAGAAAAAAGGCTGGAGCAGCAGAAGAATTTGTTTGATGCCAAGTGGAAGATGTTGGAAGAGGAGTGGCGCAAGCTTGCCACGGAGCAGGAGAAGCTGAAACTCAGACGGCAGTTTTATTCCCAGTTGGAGAAATTTGATAAGAAACAGAGCCGTGATAACGGCATTTGTGTATCAGAATTTTTCTGCGGAGTTAAAACGGCATCTTCTTTAAAGAAACGGTATAAAGATTTAATTAAGATTTTCCATCCGGATAACTTATCCGGGGACACCGTTGTAATTCAAAAGATTAACCAGGAATATGAAGAATTGAAAAAAAGTATGGCAGGTTAAGAACAGGGAAGTCCGTATCGTGGGCTTCCTTCTTATATATATGACCCGCCCCAATATGAGCATGAAGTGGTGCGTAAGCGCCACGAAAATGCGAATGTGGGGCAGATTGTGGAAGCGCGAAGCGCGGAATAATCTGGTATCAGGTTTTAACCCCAGAAGCATATATGCAGAAAAGGAAGAAAAATATATGAAGTGGAATAAATTTACCATAAAAACAACCACAGAAGCAGAAGATTTTTTAAGCGCCATGTTAGATGAACTGGGCATTGAGGGAATTGAGATTGAAGACAATGTTCCCCTTACCAAACAGGATATGGCAGATATGTTTATTGATTTTCTTCCGGAACTGCCGCCGGATACAGGAACCGCATATGTGAGTTTTTATCTGGAAGACGGAAAAGACCACAGCAGACTGCTGCGCCAGGTGAAAGAAGGAATAGAAGAACAGAGGCAGTTTGTGGATGTGGGGGAGGGAACCATAACTTCCAGCGATACGGAGGATTTGGACTGGCTCAATAACTGGAAAGAGTATTTCCATTCTTTCTATATAGAAGATATTCTGATTAAACCTACCTGGGAGGAGTTAAAGGAGGAAGATAAGGACAAGTTTCTCATAGAAATTGACCCCGGCATTTCCTTTGGCACGGGAAAACATGAGACAACCCAGCTTTGCATCCGCCAGCTATTAAAATATATCCGGGGGAATGAAGACTATGTTTCCCCCAATCCTGCGCCCAAAGTGTTAGACGTAGGGTGCGGCAGCGGTATTTTGTCCATTGCGGCATTAAAACTGGGGGCATCCTCTGTGGTTGGGACGGATTTGGATGAAAATTGCATTACTTCCACCCGGGAAAACATGGAGGTAAACCATCTCTCAAAGGAGCTGGGAAATTTTTATCTGGGAAATCTTATTGATGATGTTTCCCTTCAGCAGAAGGTGGGCAGGGAGGAATTTGACATTGTGGTTGCCAACATTTTGGCGGATGTGATAATTCCCATGGCAAAAGTGATTCCTGACCGGCTGAAAAAGGGAGGAATTTTTATCACTTCCGGCATAATTGATTTTAAGGAGCAGGAAGTAAAAGAGGCCATAGAATCAGCAGGGTTAGAGGTAATAGAAATCAACCACCAGGGCGAATGGGTCAATGTGACAGCCAGAAAGAACGGGTAATTATGCATCAGTTTTTTGTAGAAGAGGAGCAGATTGGACGGGAATTTATCACTATCACCGGTTCCGATGTAAACCATATAAAAAATGTGCTGCGGATGAAGCCGGGAGAGAAAATACGGGTCAGCAGTAAAAGGGGGGGAGATTTTTTCTGCCTCATCAGTGAGCTGGGGGAAGATTTTGTCCAGGCGGATATTTTAACGGAGAAGGCAGGGACTACGGAACTGCCGGGAAAAATATATCTGTTCCAGGGAATCCCTAAGGGTGAGCGGATGGAGCATGTGATTGAAAAGGCAGTGGAGCTGGGAGTGTATGAAATTATACCTGTGAGTATGCGTTACTGTGTGGTGAAGCTGGACGAAAAAAGGCAGCAGACAAAGTTAAAAAAATGGCAGTCCATAGCCCAGGCGGCGGCAAAACAGTCTAAACGCAGCATAATTCCCAATATTCATCCTGTAATGAATTACCGGGAGGCTTTGGATTATGCCTTATCGGCAGACATGTGCCTGGTGCCCTATGAAAACAAGGAGGGCATGGCGGCAGCGAAACAGGCTCTGGCGGCTGTAAGAGGGAAAAGTTCGGTGAGCATTATCATTGGCCCGGAGGGGGGATTTGCCCCTGAGGAGATAGAGGCGGTGGGAAATAAAGCAGAAATTATTTCCCTGGGAAAACGGATTTTGCGGACGGACACGGCGGCAATTACAGCCATGGCTCTTGTTATGACGGAAATGGAAATGGAGCAGGAGAATTGTATATAAAATTGACAGAATTAACCAGCATAAGAACGGTAGAATGCAGGAATAAATTCATATTGTAAACGGAAAACAGAATAGAAAAGGAAAAACATATATGGAAGTATATTTAGATAATTCTGCCACCACGAAATGCAGCAGGGCGGCGGCAGAGAAAATGGCACAGCTATTGACAGAAGATTTTGGAAATCCGTCTTCTTTGCATACCATGGGGGTAAAGGCAGAGGGCTGTATCAAAGAGGCAAGGGAAATAATTGCAAAGACCTTAAAAGCAGATGCAAAAGAAATTATTTTTACCTCGGGAGGTACGGAATCCAATAATCTGGCAATTTTTGGCAGTGCAGAGGCAAATAAGCGGGCGGGAAAGCGGATTATCACCACTGCCATTGAACATGCGTCCGTACTGCAGCCCATGAAGCATTTGGAGGAAATGGGCTATGAAGTGGTGTATCTTCCCGTAGACCATGACGGCATTGTTTTGTCGGAGGCGTTAGAAGCAGCATTAAATGAAGAAACCATCCTGGTATCCGTTATGCATGTGAATAACGAAATTGGCGCCTTAGAGCCTGTGGGGGAAATTGCAGGTTTAATCAAACGGAAAGCCCCGGGAGCCCTCTTCCATGTGGATGCCATTCAGTCTTACGGCAAGTTTGTTATTCATCCCGGGAAGCTGGGGATTGACATGCTTTCCGTCAGCGGCCATAAAATTCATGGGCCAAAGGGCAGCGGATTTTTATATGTAAAAGACAAAACAAAGATAAAGCCCATTCTGTTTGGGGGAGGGCAGCAAAAGGGTATGCGCTCCGGCACGGAAAACGTGCCTGCCATTGCAGGACTTGGGGTGGCGGCAAAGGAAGCATACGACAATATCGCCTCCAATACGGAACATATGAGAAAATTAAAAGAATATTTTATTTCAAAAGCCACAGAGATAGAGGGAGTGGCCGTCAACGGAAAGACAGGGGAAGATTCCGCCCCCCATATTGTAAGCCTTAGCGTTTCCGATGTGAAAAGCGAAGTGTTTTTACATTCCTTAGAGGAAATGGGGGTATATATTTCCGCAGGAAGCGCCTGCTCTTCCAACAAAGCCGCAGTCAGTTCCACCTTGCAGGGCATTGGGTTAAATCCAAATTTAATAGATTCCACCGTGCGGTTTAGTTTCAGTAAAAATACCACCATGGAGGAACTGGATTACACGCTTTCCTGCATGAGGGAAATCATTCCCTTCCGAAGGAAATTTACAAGAAAATAAATTTCAATTTAATATTATATCAAAGGAGCGGATATGTATAAATCATTTTTAATAAAGTACGGAGAGATTGCCATTAAAGGGAAAAACCGGTATCTGTTTGAGGAAGCCCTGGTGAGCCGAATAAAATATGCTTTAAGGGAGGCGGAGGGAGAATTTCGTGTACGCCGCCTGCAGGGAAGGATTTATGTGGATGCCCTGGGGGAATATGATTACGATGAAGTGATGGATGCTTTGTCCCATGTGTTTGGAATTGTGGGCATCTGTCCTGTGGTGCTTACGGAGGATAAAGGGTTTGAGGCGTTATCGCAGGATGTAATTGATTATATGGACAGGGTGTATCCTGATAAAAACATAACATTTAAGGTAAATGCCCGCCGTGCCAGAAAGAATTATCCCATGAATTCCATGGAACTGAATGCGGCGCTGGGGGAAAAGATTTTAGAGGCTTTTCCTGAAATAAAAGTGGATGTACATCAGCCGGATGTGCTTCTTTGCGTGGAAATCCGGGAGGAAATCAATATTTATTCCCTGGAGGTGAAAGGGGCGGGAGGGATGCCCGTGGGAACAAACGGCAGGGCAATGCTTCTGCTTTCCGGCGGTATTGACAGCCCTGTGGCAGGTTACATGATTGCAAAGCGGGGGGTGGAAGTGGATGCCGTGTATTTCCATGCTCCTCCCTACACCAGTGAGCGGGCAAAACAGAAAGTGGTGGATTTGGCAAAAATCGTGGCAAAGTATTCCGGCCCCATTCGCCTTCATGTGGTGAACTTTACGGATATTCAGCTTTATATTTATGAAAAATGTCCCCATGAAGAACTGACCATTATAATGCGCCGGTATATGATGAAGATTGCAGAGTATTTTGCCAGAAAAAACCATTGTCTGGGACTTATTACAGGGGAGAGCATCGGCCAGGTGGCAAGCCAGACCATGCAGTCTTTAGCCGCCACCAATGCAGTGTGTACCCTTCCTGTGTACCGTCCCCTCATTGGTTTTGATAAAAACGAGATTATTGAGATATCGGAAAAAATAGGCGCCTATGATACAAGTATTCTTCCCTTTGAGGACTGCTGTACCATCTTTGTGGCAAAACATCCGGTGACAAAGCCCAATATACAGGTGATTGAAAAATCCGAGTTGAAATTATCGGAAAAGATAGAAGAATTAGTGAAAACAGCCATAGAGACCACGGAAGTCATTACAGCAGAATAAAGAGAATCCCGTGTGCATAAAAAATAAGAGGGTTTACACCCTCTTATGTACCTTGACCGGTTCCTGATGTTAAAACCTTTTGTCAGACTAAACAAGATAAGGTTTTAATGCTTCAAGAATCTCATTCTCATCGTTTTCGGTATGGATAGCCAGCTCGATAGGTTTGGATAAGTCTAAGCTGAAGATACCCATAATGGATTTTGCATCGATAACGTATCTTCCTGAAATCAAATCGAAATCATACTCGAACTGTGCAATAGCATTTACAAAAGCTTTTACCTTATCGATGGAATTTAAAGAAATCTGTACTGTTTTCATGATTTAATAACCTCCTTATTAACATTCATATTCATGTTATAGTCCTATACTACTTGTTTTGGCAGGAAAAGTCAACCTGTATCAAACAGTCATTACTACAAAAAATGGAGAAAAATGTGAGCAAAATGAACAAAAAAACAGTGGCATTGCATAATTTAGGATGCAAAGTAAATGCATATGAGACGGAAGCTATGCAGGAAATGATGGAAGAAGCGGGCTTTCAGATTGTAAATTTTGGTGAAATAGCCGATATTTACATAATTAATACCTGTTCTGTTACAAATATGGCAGACAGAAAGTCAAGACAGATGCTCCACCAGGCAAAAAAGCGGAATCCCCATAGTATTGTGGTGGCGGCAGGCTGCTATGTCCAGACAAAAACAGAAGAGGCGCTAAAAGACGCCGGAGTGGATATTATAATCGGCAATAACAAAAAACATGAGCTGATAGAAATTTTAAAGGATTATGAAAATAAAAGGGAAATTTCCCCGGAAGGCAAAAGAGTGCAGGTAAAAGCGGTTCTTCCCATTAACCATCCCCAGGAATATGAACAGCTTTCCCATTCCAAAACGGCAGGGCATACCCGGGCATTTATAAAAGTCCAGGACGGATGCAACCAATTCTGCAGTTACTGCATTATTCCCTATGCCAGGGGAAGGGCGAGAAGCAGGAAACTGGAACATGTGCTAAGAGAGGCGGAGGAACTTGCCTGTAAGGGCTATAAAGAAATTGTGCTTACGGGAATCCACTTAAGCTCCTACGGAATGGACACAGGAGATTCATTGCTTCATTTAATAGAGGAAACTGCAAAGACAGACGGGATATGCAGAATCCGCCTTGGCTCCTTAGAGCCCAGGGTTGTCACGGAAGAATTTGCAGAAAAGTTAAGCCGTATAGATAAAATCTGCCCCCACTTCCATCTTTCCCTGCAAAGCGGGTGCGACAGCACGTTACAGAGGATGAACCGGAAATATACCACGGCGGAATATGAAAACTGCTGTAATCTTTTGCGGAAATATTTCTGCCACCCGGCTATTACCACAGACGTGATTGCAGGCTTTCCCGGCGAGACGGAGGAAGAATTTAAAGAAACTTTTAATTATCTGGAAAAAATTCAGTTTTATGAGATGCATATATTTAAATATTCCAGACGGGAGGGGACGAAGGCTGCCCTTATGCAGGAGCAGATACCGGAACCCGTGAAAACTGCCCGCAGCGAAAAATTAATTGCCTTGGGGGAGAAAATGTCAGAGAAATTCCGGGAATACTATGTGGGAAAAGAGACGGAAGTTTTAATGGAAGAAACATTTTTACTGGGAGATAAAAAATATTATACGGGACATACAAAAGAATATGTGAAAGCGGCTGTGGAAACGGAAGGGGATTTGTCCAATACCCTGATTAGGGGGAAGGTGAAAGGCAGGTTGACAGAGGGGGTGTACCTTATTTAAGTTTCATGGTTGAATTTTAGAGCATAATATATTAAAATACAAATAGCAGTGCTTTTGCGTGCAGAAAACAAAAGAGCAGAGAATAGGGCGTGAAGAGATGCAGAATTTGAATAACACACAGTATTTCAAAGTTGAAAAAGAACCGGAGATGCAGGTTAAGGATGTGCTTTCAGTGGTTTATCAGGCACTGACAGAGAAAGGATACAATCCGGTAAATCAGATTGTGGGGTATATTATGTCCGGGGATCCCACTTATATTACCAGCCATAATAATGCCAGAAGTCTGATTATGAAAGTAGAGCGGGACGAAATTGTAGAAGAAGTTTTAAGGGAGTATATTAAGTCAGGATTACTAAAATAATACGGAGGTTTATAATGCGGATAATGGGACTGGATTTCGGCGGCCACACGGTAGGGGTTGCCGTCAGCGACCAGTTGGGGCTCACTGCACAGGGAGTAGAGATTATCCGGCGTAAATCCCAGAATAAACTGCGGCAGACGCTGGCAAGAATTGAGAGTCTTGTCTCTTCTTATTGTGTAGAAAAAATCGTCCTGGGGTATCCTAAGCATATGGATGGCACAGAGGGAGAGCGGTGCCTTAAGACACTGGAATTTAAAGAAATGCTGGAACGGCGGCTGAAACTGCCGGTAGAATTGTGGGACGAGCGGCTCACCACGGTTGAGGCGAATCATATTATGAAGGAGACAGGAATCAGGGGAGGGCAGCGGAAAGAATATGTGGATGAGATTGCCGCAATGCTGATTCTCCAGGGATACCTGGATTATATTTCCTGCCAGAAAAAGGAAGAAAAGGAATAAAATATGGAGAAAATTAAATTTACGGACCCGGATACAAAGGAAGATATTCAGTTTTTCTGTCTGGAACGTACAAAGATGAACGGCTTTAATTATCTGCTGGTCACGGAGGACGAAGACGGTGATGCAGAAGCATATATATTAAAAGAAACAGAGGAAGACAGAGACGAATCCATGTATGAGATGGTGGAGGAGGAAGTGGAATTAAGCGCTATCGGCAGGGTATTCGCGGAATTAATGGAAGATGTGGATTTGGAAATATAAAATTTTGGAGGTAAAAATTTGAGAAAAACAACAGAACATAGTAAGCTTAAAATCATTCCATTGGGGGGATTAGAGCAGATTGGAATGAACATTACTGCCTTTGAGTACGAAGACAGTATTATTGTGGTGGATTGCGGATTGTCTTTCCCGGAGGACGACATGCTGGGAATTGATTTGGTGATTCCTGATATTACGTATTTAAAAGAGAATATGGAAAAAGTTAAAGGATTTTTTATTACCCATGGCCATGAGGATCATATCGGGGCAATCCCCTATGTGTTAAAAGAGATTAACGTACCTATTTATGCAACAAAACTTACCATCGGTATTATTGACCATAAATTAAAAGAGCACAATATGCTCACGAAAGTAAAACGCAAAGTAGTGAAGTACGGGCAGCATATTAACCTGGGAAATTTCAGGGTAGAATTTATTAAGACAAACCACAGCATCCAGGATGCGGCAGCCCTTGCCATCTATTCCCCGGCAGGCATTGTGGTGCATACCGGAGACTTTAAAGTAGATTATACCCCGGTGTTTGGGGATGCCATTGATTTGGCAAGGTTAGGAGAATTGGGCAAAAAAGGAGTGCTGGCATTAATGTGCGACAGCACAAACGCGGAACGTCCCGGGTTTACCATGTCGGAAAAGACCGTGGGCACTGCCTTTGATACGATTTTTGCGGAGCATAAAACCTCCAGGATTATTGTTGCCACATTTGCGTCCAATGTGGACCGTGTACAGCAGATTATCAATTCTGCCTGCAAATACGGCAGAAAAGTGGTGGTAGAGGGAAGAAGCATGGTAAATATTATTACCACTGCCACGGAACTGGGATATTTGGATATACCGGAGAATACGTTAATTGATATTGAACAGTTAAGAAACTATCCCGATGAACAGACGGTGTTAATTACCACGGGAAGCCAGGGAGAGTCCATGGCGGCGTTATCCCGCATGGCGTCCGGTATGCATAAAAAGATTACGATTAAACCAAAAGACACCATTGTCTTTAGTTCCAACCCCATTCCCGGCAATGAGAAGTCAGTTTCCCATGTTATCAACGAGCTGTTTATGAAGGGGGCGGATGTGATTTTTTCCGATGCCCATGTGTCGGGACATGCCTGCCAGGAGGATATTAAGCTGATTTATTCCCTTGTGCGCCCCAAATATGCCATTCCGGTTCACGGGGAGTACAGGCATCTGATGGCCCAGGGAAAGATTGCGGAGGAGTTAGGTTACAGTAAAGACGACATTTTTATCCTTGCCTCCGGGGATGTGCTGGAATTAGACGAAAACGGGGCAAAAGTCGCAGGCCATGTCCAGGTGGGAAATGTTATGGTAGACGGCCTTGGCGTGGGAGACGTAGGCAATATTGTTTTAAGGGACAGGCAGCATCTGGCAGAGGAAGGCATTATTATTGTTGTGCTTACCATGGAAGAAGGCTCAGGGCAGATACTGGCGGGGCCGGATATTGTATCCAGGGGCTTTGTGTATGTGCGGGGCTCCGAGAGCCTGATGGATGAGGCAAAACAGGTTTTAGACGAGACGATGGCGATGATTACAGATAAAAATATTACGGATTGGAGCAGGATAAAAACAGAAATCCGAGATTCCCTGGGAGAGTTTGTATGGAGAGAAACGAAACGAAAACCAATGATTATTCCTATCATTATGGAAGTATAAGAGATGTTTTCAGAAGGCGGAGGATGAATGCAGACCCGGTACAGACGGCAACGTCAGCCCTGGTGGATGCCATTGAAAAAAGTGATGTGTACAGGGAGTACCAGGAGGCAAAGGAAGAGATACTCTGTTATCCTCCTTTAAAAGCAAAAGTAGACGAATTCAGGAAAAGAAATTATGAGATGCAGGATTTGTCGGTAAATATTTACAGTGAGGTGGAAAAGTTACAGCAGGAGTATGGGGATATTCTGGAAAATGCCCTGGTGCGCAGGTATTTAAATGCGGAGAATGCTTTTTGCCGTATGATTCAGCAGGTAAACTGGCAGTTAATCGAGGCACTTGATTTTGAGGCAGATTTTGAAGGTAAAGTGGTAAGAGAGGCAGAGTAGTCAGGTATGAGTGCAGGTAATATTTTTTTAAAATTTTTCAGTGTATGTCTTTCTGTGGTTGTAACCCTGATTTTGATTTTTTTGCTTTACAGGGTGGGGCTGTATTCCTACGGTTTTGGTTACCGTGTGTTTACGGAAAAGCCCATGGCTTCAGAGGAAAATGCCAAGGATAAAGTGGTGCAGATAACATCTGATATGGGGGCAAAAGATATCGGGGATTTACTGGAGCGCAAGGAACTTATTTCCGATGCCAACCTTTTTGTGGTACAGTTAATGCTTTCTGCATACAGGGGCGAGATTAAGCCGGGAACTTATACTTTGTCCACTTCCATGACGGCACGGGAGATGATGCAGATTATGTCGGCGGAAGAGGAGCCGGAAACGGAAGAGGAGACATGATTGTAGAAGAACGTCTGGTAACTTATATCAACGCGCTGGACAGCGGCAATACGGAATTGTTAGAGCAGATAGAGAGGGAAGCCAGGGAGGCTTATGTGCCCATTATCCGAAAGGAGATGCAGCAGTTTTTAAAATGGCTGCTTCTTGCATTAAAACCTGCAAAGATTTTGGAGGTGGGGACGGCGGTAGGTTTTTCCGCATTGTTTATGGCGGAGTATAATCCCGTTCCCTGTCATATTGTTACCATAGAAAATTATGAAAAAAGAATACCCGTTGCCAGGGATAATTTTAAGCGGGCAGGAAGAGAAGGGCAGATTACCCTTTTAGAGGGAGATGCCGCCGGGATTCTCCCCAATTTACAGGAAACGTTTGATTTCGTTTTTATGGACGGGGCAAAGGGGCAGTATATCTATTTCCTGCCTGAACTTATCCGCCTGTTAGAGCCGGGGGGAACCATGGTTTCCGATAACGTGCTGCAGGAGGGGGATATTATAGAATCCAGATTTGCGGTGACAAGGCGCAACAGGACGATTCATAAACGAATGCGGGATTATTTATATGAAATTACCCACAATGACATGCTGGTGAGTACCCTGCTGCCGGTGGGGGACGGTATCACCGTCAGCACAAAAAAGGATTTGTAACAGTAAAAGAGGAAGGAAAAATGAGAGCACCAGAGTTATTAATACCGGCAAGCAGCCTGGAAGTTTTAAAAATAGCAGTTGTATTTGGGGCGGATGCGGTATATATTGGAGGAGAGGCATTTAGTTTAAGGGCAAAAGCCAAAAATTTTTCCAAAGAAGATATGGCGGAGGGAATTGCCTTTGCCCATGAGCATAATGTGAAAGTCTATGTGACTGCCAATATTCTGGCGCACAACGATGATTTGGAACAGGTGAGGGATTATTTTCGGGAGCTAAAGGAAATAAAACCGGATGCCCTGATTATCTCGGACCCGGGGGTATTTCAAATTGCAGGGGAGATATGTCCCGAGATACAGCGGCATATCAGTACCCAGGCAAATAATACCAACTATGGAACCTTTCTTTTCTGGCAGGCTTTAGGCGCCAGCCGCATAGTATCCGCAAGGGAACTTTCCCTAAAGGAGATAAAAGAAATCCGGCAGCATATACCAAAGGAACTGGAGATAGAAACTTTTATCCATGGGGCCATGTGCATTTCTTATTCCGGCAGATGCCTTTTAAGCAATTACCTTACCGGAAGGGACGCCAACCAGGGGGCATGTACCCACCCCTGCCGCTGGAAGTATTCTATTGTGGAGGAGGAGCGGCCCGGAGAGTATATGCCGGTTTTTGAAAATGAGAGGGGCACATACATTTTTAATTCCAAGGATTTGTGTATGATTGAATATATCCCGGAGTTAATGGATGCGGGCATTGACAGTTTTAAAATAGAAGGGCGGATGAAAACAGCCCTGTATGTAGCCACAGTGGCAAGGACGTACAGGAGGGCCATTGATGATTATATGGAATCGCCTGAAAAATACCGTGAGAATATGCCATGGTATTTAAGCCAGATATCAAACTGTACTTACCGTCAGTTTACCACAGGATTTTTCTTTGGCAAGCCGGGGGAGGAAGCACAGATTTATGATAATAATACTTATCTGAAAGAGTATACGTATCTTGGGTATGTTTCCCGGGTAAAGGATGGGCT
Organism: uncultured Lachnospiraceae bacterium; assembly: GCA_947630855.1. Classification (GTDB taxonomy): domain Bacteria; phylum Bacillota; class Clostridia; order Lachnospirales; family Lachnospiraceae; genus Roseburia_B. The sequence continues at coordinate 5,956 of CANRJF010000008.1, read as the reverse complement.
CTGTCAGATAGAACAGCGGAATAAGTTTTCGGTGGGAGAGAGGATAGAGGTTATGAAACCCGGCGGGGAAAATGTAAATGCCGCTGTTTTAAAGATTCTGGATGAGGAGGGAAAGGAAATGGAATCGGCCCCTCATCCGAAGCAGGTGTTGTTTATTGACTTGGGGATAGAGGTATCCCAATATGACATTTTACGCAGGAAGGAAGAGGTGTGTTAAAAATGAAGCAGGAAAAATATGTTGCATACGTGGGCACCTACACCCATGAACACAGTATAGGTATTCATATTTATGATTTGGATGTGGAAAAGGGACACATGCATGAGAGGAAAGTGGTTAAGATTAACAATCCTTCCGATTTGATTGTATCCAACAATAAGAAAACTCTGTATTCCATTACGGATGACGGGGTAAAAGCTTTCAGGATCCTTCCTGACGGGGATTTAGAGCCTATGAATGAACAGTGGATTGGCGGTATGCGCGGCTGTTACATGGATGTGGATTTATCTGACAGATATCTCTTTGTGGGAGGATACCATGACGCCCGGGTTTCCATGATGCATCTGAATCCAGACGGAAGCGTAGGGGAAATCGCTGACGGCATTTTCCATAAAGGAGTGGGGAGAAGCGCCGCAGACCGTAATTCCAGGCCCCATGTAAATTGTGTGAAAGTCACCCCGGAACAGAAATATCTTTGTGCCGTGGACGGAGGATTAGACCATGTAAAGGTATACGAGATTGATTATGACCGGGGAAAATTAAGGTTAGAAGATATTGTCCGCTGTGATTTGGATTCCGCGCCAAAGATGATTCGTTTCAGCAAGGACGGTAAAAATGCTTATATTTTAAATGAGCTGAAAAATACGGTTGCCGTGTACAATTATTATGTAGACAAGAGCGGCCCTGTGTTTGACCGTATTCAGACGGTATCCACAAATGATACAGTGGAGGACAGGGCATGTGCCGCCCAGAATATGGAGTTTTCCAGGGACGGGCAGTTCCTCTACTGTTCCAATGCAGGAATCAATTCCATGGCAATATTTTCCAAGGCGGAAGACGGTACATTATCCGAGGTGTGCACCACAAGAATCAGCGGAGATTTCCCCAAGGCATTGGCAGTATTCCCTGACGGCAGGCATTTTATGAGCCTGAATCATGAGAGCAACCAGATTTCCACCTTCCGCATGTATTATGATAAAGGATATGCACTGATGGACGGCAAGCCCGTGGATGTGGATAAGCCAAATTGTGTGTATATTCATAAACTTGAAGAGTAATCGTATCTGCCAGGGTACTTATGTAAACGCATTAAGTAAATGCGTTTCCTGTAAACAGATACGGGTAATTGAAAGCCCCCGCTGCGTGCAGCGGGGGCTTTGACATGGACAGGGGCGATAAATCTTTCTTACCGGATTTTATAAAATTCGCATATTCCTTCCATTTTTGCAGTCATATTTAAAAGAAGGGCATCTAAAATCGTAAGGGCAGCCATGGATTCCACTACCACCACGGCTCTTGGTACAATCACGGGGTCATGGCGTCCTTTAATAGACACTTCAATATTTTCCCCGGAAGTATTCACGGTTTTCTGCGGGGAAGAGATGGAAGGGGTGGGCTTTATGGCAGCGCGGAAAATCAGGGAATCCCCGTCGCTGATGCCCCCTAACACGCCGCCGGAGTGGTTGGTGGTTTTATGTATACCCTTCTCTGTGCTTTGGCAGAAACTGTCATTGTTGCAGCTTCCTAAAGATTTTGCCGCCTGAAAACCGTCACCGATTTCAAATCCCTTTACCGCCCCAATGGATAATATGGCTTTGGCAAGGTTTGCGTCCAGCTTTTCAAAAACAGGGTCGCCGATTCCTGCGGGAATGCCTGTTACCACACATTCCACAACACCGCCGGAGGAATCCTTATTTTTCATGCACTCGTCCAGATATTCCCCTGCCTTTTTGGCTGCGTCCATATCCGGCATATACAGAGGATTTTCCCAGATGGCATTTTTATCAAATGAGGAAATGGTTATGGGGCCGATGGATTTTGTGTAGGTGGTAAAGGAAATGCCAAGCTGCCCTAAAATCTTATGGGCTACGGCTCCGGCGGCTACCCGCCCGATAGTCTCTCGGCCGGAAGAACGTCCGCCTCCCCGGTAATCCCTGAAACCGTATTTTTCATGGAAGGTATAGTCTGCGTGGCCGGGACGGTAGAATCCTGCAATTTCACTGTAATCCCCGGATCTCTGGTTTTGGTTTGCAACCATAAGGGATATGGGTGTTCCGGTGGTTTTTCCTTCAAATGTGCCGGACAGGATTTCCACGGAGTCGTCTTCCTTTCTGGGGGTTGCATACCGGGACTGCCCCGGTTTTCTCCTGTTGAGGAAAATCTGGATATCCTCTTTGGTAAGGGGAAGCCCCGCCGGGCATCCGTCAATTACCACGCCGATGCCTCTGCCGTGGGATTCTCCCCAGGTAGTGATTTTAAAAATTGTTCCAAGTGTCGAGCCGGCCATTTATGATTCCTCCTGCTGTTTTTTATTCCCGCGGGCAACGAGCCAAGTGGCTGCTTGCAGCGGGGCCTTTGATTTGGATTATAGCATGTTATAATTTATACTTCAAATATATTTTGCATTTTGCTATGGCTCTTATGCCCTTTTTCTGGTATACTGATATTACACAAAAGGAGCAGGATGGAGCAGAACAGGGATTTTTTATGTTGAGGGAAAAGAATGAAACAGAAGTTAATGGCAAAATGCCTGATATATGTAATCCTGGGAATTTGTATTTGCTTTAGGATTGGCATATGCCAAGTATATGCCGGTGAGGAAGAAGAAAAGAGAATACTATTTATCAGTTCTTACTCTTACAGTTGGGAGACAGTGCCCCAGCAGATAAAGGGAATCCAGGCGGTTTTTGGGGATGAGTATGTGGTGGATTACAAATTTATGGATACAAAAAATATCTCCTCCCAGGAAGGTATGGATTTGTTTTATGAGAGTATGTGCCTTTATCTTTCGGAAGTAAAGCCCTATGACGGCATTATCGCAGGGGATGATGCGGCTTTTCAGTTTGTTTTAGACCACAGGGAAGAGCTGTTTCCTGGGATTCCCATAGCATTTGAGGGGGTAAACAATGCATCCCTGGCAAAGAAAGCATATTTGGATGACCACCTGATTTCCGGCGTGGTGGAGAGCCTTTCCTATGCCAATACCATTGATTTGGCTTTAAAACTGATTCCCCATGCCACGAAAATAACTGCAATACTGGATGATTCCATTACTGCAAAAAGTGAGAGAGAAGCATTTTTCCGCATGAAAAAGGAGTATCCCCAGTTAAATTTTGATGAGATTAATGTTTCCAATTACAGTAAGGAGGAACTGGGAGAGCGTCTTAAGAAAGTGGGGGAAGATACCATACTGCTTTACATCATGTGCAGTGAGGATAAGGAGGGCAATGCTTACACCAGCAAGGAGGCTGTATCCTGGGTAAGTTCCCATGCCAATGTGCCTACCTTTAGCATTGTTTCTATTGGCATGGGCTACGGAATTATCGGCGGAGAAATTGTATCCCAGGAGCAGATGGGGTACATAGCGGCGGAGATGCTGATGAAGGAATTTACACAGCCCAGGGGAGCCCTTTCCGGGGTTGTGCTCTCAACTCCCCGGGAGTACTGCTTTGATGAGGCGGTGATGGACAGGTTCCATATCAGGAAATCCCATCTTCCCAGAGGCAGTAAGATTATTAACCACCGGGCAAATTTTGTTGAGAAATACAGGAAAATACTGTTTTTATGTCTTCTGGTTGTGGGTATTCTCGGATATATTGTAGTCCGCCTTTACTTAGAAAACCGGAAAAAGAACAGAATCAATGATGATTTGCAGAAAGCCAAGGCAAATATAGAAAATAAGGCGCGATATGATGTTTTGACAGGAATCAGAAACCGTGCTGTCTTTTACCAGGAACTTCAGGCCATGATTGACGGCGGGAGGTCTTTTGGCATGATTTTATTTGACATTGACGGTTTTAAAAATATCAATGATACGTTAGGCCACAATAACGGGGATGTGGTGTTAAAGGAACTTGCCAGACGCTGCAGTGCCATGGAAAACGGACTGTTTCGTGTGTACCGGTTAGCGGGGGATGAGTTTACCGCTATTGTGGAGGCGAAAGACAAAGAAGTTGCAAAAGATTATGCCAGAAAGATTAAGTTTACTTTTAAGGAGCCTTTTATCTTAGAGGGAGAGGCGTATTATCTTTCTGCCAGCATCGGGGCAGCCATGTCACCGGAAGACGGGGCAAATACGAAGGATATTGTGGAGGCGGCGGATTCTGCCATGTACTATGTGAAAAAACACGGGAAAAACAATATTGCCCTTTACCGGGAGATTCCCGAAGAAGAGCGGGGAGAAAGGGAAAAATAATATGATTTATTTTACATCGGATTCCCATTTTTTCTATGGGAAGAGCCAGCCTAGGGTGGGAGAGAAAATATTTAATACCCCCAGGGAGAAAAATGATTTTTTAGTTGCACATTGGAATGACAGGGTAGGGGAGAAAGATACCGTTTATATTCTGGGAGATTTTTCCAATGGCAATGGGGAGGAAACGAATCAGATTTTACGGAAGCTAAAGGGTGAGAAATATCTAATCAGGGGGAATAATGACAAGTATCTTAAAGAGCCTGGTTTTGAGGCAAATCATTTTCGGTGGGTGAAGGATTATTTTGAACTTCATGCACTGGATACGAAATGGTGTCTGTTCCATTTTCCCATGGAGGCATGGTCGGGATATGCAAAAGACCGGTTTCATCTTCACGGGCATCTGCACAGGCGGCATCCGGTTTATGAGGAAATCCGCCGTTACGAAGTGGGGGTGGATGCCCATGAGGGATATCCTGTTTCCATAGATGAAATTTATGATGCCCTAAAGGAGTTTCATAATTTGTCCAGGAGGATGCCCGGGGTGGAGTAAGGAAAATCCGTCTGCCTGATTTACTTTATGGTATATCCAAGTTCTGCGGATAATTCCCGCTGGACTTTTAACACTTCATTGGACAGTTCCCGGATGCGTTCGTCTGTCATGCGGCTTACGGGGCCTGAGACGGAAAACGCATATTTTACTTCCCGGTGGTAATCATAGATACACGCCGCAATACAGCGGACGCCGAGTTCGTTTTCTTCATTGTCCAGGGCATAACCCTGGGTTTTTATCTGTTCTAATACCTGTTTCAGCCTGTTAAAATCCGTGATGGTATTTTCCGTCTTTTTTTCAATGATGCTTTCATTCCATATCTGGGCAGCTTCTTCCTCCTCCATGGTTGACATGATTGCTTTGCCTACGCCGGAACAGTACATGGGATGCACCATGCCCACATGGGATACCATGCGGATAGAGCCTACATTGGCTTCCACTTTGTCGATGTAAAGAATGTGGTTGCCTTCTCTTTGTACCAGGTGGACGGTTTCACCGCTTAAGTGGGAGAGGTTTTCCAGGTAAGGCCTTGCAATGGGAAGGATGTTTGTCCGCTCTAACAGCTTTCCTGCCATGGTTACTAATTTAAAGGACAGGCAGTATTTTTGGGTGGTTTCATTCTGTCTGGCATATCCCATATAAATTAAGGAAGAGAGCATACGGTGTACCGTGCTTTTATTTAAGTCCAGCTCCTGGCTTAATTCCAGCAGCCCCATTTCCCCTCTGTCCGCTAACAGTTCCATTACCTGGAAAATCCGTCCGGCAGACTGGATTGGATTTTTTTCTTCCATAAGCATACCACCATCTTTCTATATATTTTCTCAGCTTCCTGTGAAAAGGAATTTCATGATGTCAGGGTCAAAACCTGATACCAGATTGTTCCGCGCTTCGCACTTCCACAATCTGCCTCATATTCACATTCTCGTGGCGCTTACGCACCACTTCATGCTCATATTGGGGCGGGTCATAAAGCCTTGCCTCCACCGGAATGCAA
>CANRJF010000007.1 GCA_947630855.1 uncultured Lachnospiraceae bacterium | reverse complement strand
ACTCCTAAATAATATTGATACAACCATTATACTATATATTGCTTATTTGTACAAGGATTTTAAGGACGTACTACTAGATTTCTCAATTGATTGATTTATGCAATCGCTTATAAAATTATTTATACGAAATCGAATTTTTGCTTTTAAATTCATATATTATTAACCTCACATGTTATAAATACAAACTTCTAATATTTTCTTCAAATAATCATTTAAAGTTAATATTTTCAAAACATATTGCAATTCCTAATTCTCGGGCATCTGCACCTATTCCTTCGCAAATAGGAGACCACAATTTCGAAATACAAATTTTGATAGCACATATCTGTTTATTTAACTCTTGCAATGGTAAGTGCATTACTCCTGATTCTAAAATTTGCATTTTTTCTACTACAAGCAAATTATCCACATAGATATTTGCCACAATTCCTTTCACTGGACAATTGTAAGGCACATCTATACTGCTTTTTCCACAAAGTTTTTCTCCATTTAAAAGTATTAACGCTTCTTTAGCTGACATCCATGAAAATATTTTTCCCTCTTCATCCACTTCATCTACATGAAAACCATACTGTTTAGCAAAAAGCAAATTTGGATAATAATTAAATATTCCTTTGTTTTCCAATTGATTGCCCAAATAAAATTCACTAGAATGTCCATTTTTATGAATCAATTCTAATCTCAAAGGATTATAAAGTTCAGCCGCACTCGCTGGTTCATAAAATTTTTTCCCCACTAACTCCTTTTTACAAAAAAACGCATTTACTCCATTAATACTTGTTCCAACTAATTGATATCCCTTTTTATTTCCTAATTCCTCTAATGCCTTTAAACTTGCCCCATGCCAATCGGTTCCTATACGCCATATATGATTTTCATCATATGCCTGTTTCCAACTAACAGAAGGAGGAAATTTGCCATTATACTCAATTATAACCACTCTAGGTTTTATGACTGAAATTTCTTCCCAAATATAGTAATCATTTCCATCAACATCTATACTCAGCAGGTCTATACCCCCCCCCCGTAAGATTTCTGTTTCAGCAAATACACGATTAATATTACTACGCGTAACAAAAATTTCTTTCACAATTAATTGTCCATTTACTATTGCAGGATAAAAAATATCAGAAATCTTTTTACAGTACTCTGAATTGCCCTCTAGCCACAAACCACTCCAACCCTTATGAAGTAATAAATGCGTATTACTTTCAAGTCCATCCTGAACGCCAAATTCAACAAAAATCTTATTTGTCGTACCTATACGGTTAAATATCTCTTCAATTATTCCATCCTCATCATTTTGAGAATATGTTTTAAACCCATACCTTTCTAAACATAAAGGATTTGAAAAACGCTTTTCTGTTAAACAGTCCCATTTATATCCTCCCCATATTACTTTATTATAATTCATCTAATTCCTCCTCACTTTTATCTACCAGTTAAACGCATTTCCATGTATGTTCTACTCGGCAAATTCCTAATTCAGCAAATTCATTTACAATTTGAAATTTTACTGCTTGACGGATATAATGATAATTGGTTGCTCCCCCATCAGCAAATGCAATATCCATATTATATTCTCCTTGAAGCAACATCACATTATAAAGAGTAATTTCTATCTTTCCATCATCTAAAAGCTCCCACGAGTTGCACTTATCAAGAAGTGTTGATGTACCATAACAGTATGTCCCATCATTCCGCATCAAATTTATTCCTAAAACAGCATCTTTTAAATCTCTATCATTTCTTTTATATGTTACTTCAATTTTTATCGTATCTCCTATTTTAAAAACATTACCATTTATAATTTTAGCTTCAAGAATTTCCACCTCCTTATTTCCAAGTTCTTTCTCTTCTTGCTTTTTTTTCTCTTCTTGCTTTTCTTTCTTTTCTCTGGTTTTTTCTTTTTCTGTATTCATAACAAAATCTGTATACTTTAAGTCTACATATTTAGGAGCACCCTCCAAACAAACAACGCCTTTATCTATCCATATATTTTTATCACAGAACATTTCAAGTTGCGCCAATGTATGAGAAACAATAACGATTGTTGTTTTATTTGCCTTTATTTCTCTTAATTTGTTAAAACATTTTGTCTGAAATGCCACATCACCTACTGCCAATATCTCATCAATTAACAAAATATCAGCATCAACATTAATTGCTACTGAAAACGCTAAACGCATATACATTCCAGATGAATATGTCCTTACCGGGTCATCAATATACTTTTCCAATTCAGAAAACTCAATAATTTTATCTAAACGTTGATCAATCTCTTTTTTTGTCAATCCAAATATGGAAGCATTAATATAAATATTCTCTCTGCCGCTCATGTCCGGATGAAAACCAGCCCCTAATTCTATCAGGCTTGAAACACGCCCTCTCATTTCAATAGTTCCGCTATCTGGATACATGATTTTGGTTAATAACTTTAATGTAGTACTTTTTCCGCAACCATTGTGCCCTATCAATCCTATTGCTTCCCCTTTTTTCACCTCAAAACTGATACCATTTAACACTACTCTCTGCTCATACTTTCTCCGCTTACTAAATAACAATTTTTCTTTTAATGTGTTTCCCTTATCATAGTATATCCTAAAACTCTTTTTTACATTTTTAACTTCAATAGCATTTTCTTCTTTCATCACAATTCCTCCGCAAATCGTCTCTGCAGCCTGTCAAAAACTATCCATCCTACCACAAGAAGCAAAACACCTAATACAACTGCGCTTATCATTGTTCCCAAATCCGGCACTTTCGCATAATACAAAATATCCCTATATGCAATTATAACAGGTGACATTGGATTATATTGAAATACAAATCTCAATTCTTCCGGTACATCATCTATCGAATACAATATTGGTGTTAAGAACTGCCATGCCATGGTAACAATCCCTAATATATACTCCAAGTCTCTTAAGAAAACTGTGACAGCCGATACGAGCAACGCCGCACCTAAGCTTAGCACATACTCCACCAACATTACAACAGGCAAACACAATAATGCCTGTCCACTTATAGGCTTCCTAACAGCAAATAACACTCCAAATATTACTATAAAACTTAATAACATATTCACAAACTGACTTGTCACAAATGCGACAGGCAATACTTCTCTTGGAAAATAGATTTTTTTAACCATTTCTTTCTGAGACCAAATGCAACTGGCCCCTCCGGATATTGATGTACTGAAGAAAATCCATGGCACTAATGCCACAAATAAAAAAAGATAATAATCTTCAATTCCATTTCTCATGATAACAGAAAAAACTAATGTGTAAACCATCAATTGCAGCAAGGGATTAATAAAAGTCCATAAAAAACCTAACACTGAACCTTTGTACCTTCCTTTCAAATCCCTTTTAACCAATGAAAATATCATTTCCCTGTAATCATAAAGCTCTTTTATCTTTTTAAACATCTCTGGTATGCTCATCCTTTTTATTATTTTTATAGGTCATCCACTATCCGCTGCAATTTTTGTTCCACAACATTCCATTTATAATTTTTTTCTACATAATGCTTTGCATCTTCAGACATTCTACCATATTCTACCATATTTTCAAATATATTTGAAAATGCAGCTTCAAATTCATCATAATTTTGATAATATACCCCTGCACCACTTTTTTTGCAATGCCCCTTTAACACTTCACAATTTCCGTTCACAATTCCTGGGATCCCTAATGCCATAGCTTCTAATAGCGCAATAGACAAACTTTCAAACTGTGACGGAAGCCATAAATATTCTGCTCCGGCAATTCCTGCATATTTATCTTCCTCTGGCACAAATCCCAGATAATGAATATCTTTATGCTGTGGAATTCCCATCATATCTTTACCAATAACAACTAACTGTATATCATTATTTGGCTGTGTTTCTTTGAATTTCTGAAAAAAATCAAACATTTCATCACATTTTTTACCATAATCTACTCGTCCTGCATAAATGATATATTTCCCTGTAATATAATACTTCTGTCGAAATGCTTCTACTGCTTTAACACGATATTCCTGATTATTCATTTCTTCCGGTATATCAATCCCTACCCCAATAATATCACCGGGAATATCCTGATTCTGAAATTTTTTCCTCACAAAATCCTGTTCTTCCTCTGTTAAAAATATAAAGGCTCTGGATATTGTAAATATTTTCTTGTATATCTGAAAATGAATATATGGTTCATCATGGGCAGTGGGAATTAGAATCGCTTTGTCTGCCACTTCTGGCAATCCCATTACTGTTGTGTAATATAAATATGTTACAAAAATAAACACATCATAATCTTTTTTATTTTCTTTGATATAGTTAATCAGCTCCGGAGTTTGAGGTCCTTGTTCCTTTATCCACCATTTGTCCAGATGGATTCCCACTTTGTATAACATGCGAGTCAGTTTACTGATAATGCGAAACCTTAACATATTACGTGAAGTAGATACAGAAAATCGTCTGATTTTTACTCCATTTATCATATCATTCCCTGCCGGATAGAAATTATCCCATGTATCATAATCAAGAGCGGTAGTGGTCAGCACTTCTACATCATAATACTTATTTAAGTGTTCTGCAATTAAACGCGCATAATATTCACTTCCGCCATTAACTTCCAATCCATATCGTTGATTTATAATTGCAAGCTTCTTCATAAACATTTTCCTCTTTAACCTAATTTTCCAGTCTGCACCTTATAAATCTCTCCCAGCCGCTCCCTTATCAACCCAGCAGCCCTCTCCATTCCAAGAACCTTTTCGGCATGAATCTTAGCTTTCTTCGACAATTCCTGATAAAACTCCTTATCCTCATACAGCTTTTTCATATACTCTGCCGCCTGAACGATATCCGGGTCTGCCCAACGGTTCCCTGCTTTAAACGGTGGCATGTCTTTTTCTATGGTTATCATCTTATAGTCTACCATACACCCCACTTCTTCGTTCATAAATTCCGTATTGGAAGACCAGTTTGTGGCGATGGTAGGTGTTCCCAAAAGCATAGCCTCGGCAAGAACCAATCCAAATCCTTCCGCCCTGTGAAGGGAAACTACCACATCCACGCATTTTGTCAGACTGTTAACTCCGTCCCGGTCTAAGGTTTCCTTTATCAGATATACATTCGTATATCCATCCAATATCTGTTGTATTTTTTCTTCGTCTTCTTTCGTGGCATTATTAATCTTAATCACCAGGCCAACATTCTTATTTTCTTTATCAAATGCCTGTTTAAATGCATTTAAAACCCCTAACGGATTTTTACGCTCCATGCAGCTACTATGGTCATACATCATTAAAAAAAGAAACTGGTTTTCCGGCAGCTTAAAATCCTCTCTCCGGGATTCCCTGTAAATAGGCGCTTCCACATGATATGGCATACACCGCACTGGAAGGTTTGTTTTTTTCCGAATTGCGTTACAGATAAACTCTGAAGGCGCCCAGATTTCATCCAGGCAGTGAAAACACGGTGTCCACTCCTCCGGAAATTCTTCCAGTTCCCACAGCCAGTATGCAATATTATAACGGTAATCCCATACGGATTTGTCCATTTGCAAATAGGTTATCCCCAACTCATGAGGGTTTATATGAATCAAATTTATATTATATGGCAATTTATCGCTTAGTTTTCCATCCCATGAGGTATCTCCGGTTTTCTGGGTTCCCAATTGGGTATACTGATAAACGCTCACAGGAATTTTGGTATTTTCCAATGCGGATGCCACAAGGCGGCAGCTCTGCCCCAGACCTGTCTGTGCCTTTATATTTCCAATTAGATTAACACCCTTGTCATATCGATTGGAATCAAAAGAGAAAATTTCCATTTCCTCTAATTTACTAAAACTATTGGATATCATTTTTCCTTTCATCTTCCGAAGTAATTCGTATGGAAATATTTTAAGCAAAACTGGTCTTAATGCATTGGTGATATTCAATACTATTTTTGAAATTCCACTCATAGATTTTCTCCAAAACAACTAATTAGTTATTATACCCTGATTTTTACCAATGTTTCAATCTGGCAGCTATGCTTTTTGCTCTCTTTATCGTAGTTGATTCCCACTAAAAGGACACCCCCCTCGTAGTCTTTTAAACCTTTGATATACTGCTTTTCTTTTATCTGGCTAATAGCCCCTTTTGCAGACTGATTCCATTTTAACTCTATCACCATCGCCGGTTTATCCGATTCTCTCCTGGGCAAAAACACCAAATCGGCAAAACCTTTCCCTCCGGCTTTCTCCCTTTCAATGGTATAATCCTTTCTTGCACTGTAATAAGCTAAGGACAAAACACAGCTTAAGGAATTTTCATTATTATAATTCAAAATTGATGTGCTGTCCATGTGTACCGCATCAATGTAAGCCGCCACTGCCTCTTCGTCCATCTCCCAGGTAGCCTCTAGCAGTTCTTCGGACTTTTCTAACGCCGTGGTAATTTCTTTCCAATACTCCCCTTCCACCGCAATCTGAAATTCATCTGCCACTTCCATATTGGGGATAAATGCTTCCTGCCGCCTTCTGTCATATGCCAAATACCCAAGATGTACTAATAATGTCAAAATGTCATCCCTGCTTTTTATGGATACCATGTCATTTTGGAATCTTCTTGCTACTACTTTACACCTGTTTCCCCCCAGCAGGTATACAATGCTGTCCTTTAACCCTTCATAATTCATTTCTATATATTTTTTCAGGGATTCATATGTCTCTGTTGATGTCCAGTAATTGTCAAACCACTTAGACTGTATGGATCGAACCACGGATCTGGGATTATACACATGACCCACCCCTTCAAAGCAGTATCCGTCATACCAGTGCTTCATTTCCTCAAAATCCACACTGTATTCACTGCAGAGGTTTTTCACTTCTTCTTCGGTAAATCCCACATATTCCCCCAGTTCCTCCGGTGCCACCATGGTGTATTCATTAAAATTATTCAGGGCGGACTGGGTTCCGTATTTTTTGATGGGAAGTATCCCTGTCATATAGGCCAGTAAAATGAAACGCTCTGACTGGGCATCCTTAAACATTGCCCGAAGGAATCCAAGATATTCCTCCTGCAGCGTTCTGTTCTCCTTATCCGCACGGAACAGGCAGTCCCATTCATCAATCAGCACGATAAACTGCCTTCCTGTCTTTTGAAACACATCTGCCATGGCATTTGGGAGGGAAATTTCGTTCTCCTTTACTGCATCTTCAAATGCTTCCCTTAATTCTGCAATCACTTCTCTCTGGAGATACTCTATAATACTGGTATTCATTCCATGACGCTGTTCATTCAATGCTCTCTCTCGCATCCCCTGCATGTCAATGAATATCACATCATACTGGTTCAGATGCTTTTTAAAAGTTTCCGATTTTTCTATGGCTAGCCCCTGAAACTGCTGCCTGGAATCGCAGCTTCTGTCATAGTATGCCGCAAGCATTTTTTCTGCCATAGTTTTCCCAAAACGCCTGGCACGGCTGAAACATACCCATCTCTGTTCTGTTCCGATTAAATGGTTCATCTTTTCAATCAGCCCTGTCTTATCCACATAAATCTGTGAATTTAAAGCGCTTTGAAAGCCAAGGTTTCCCGGATTTAAATACTTGCCCATCTGTCTGCCTCCCTTCCTGCTTTAATTATAGATTTTCTCCAAAACAACTAATTAGTGTATTATATCTTATTTCTGCTGATATTTCAACCTTTTGTACAAATCCAGGACATTCTTAAGCATTCCGCTCAACTGATATTTCTCTTTTACTCTCAATCTTGCCCGTTTTCCCATTTCCAGACGTTCCTCTGGATGTTCTGTCATCCACTGCATAGCTTTTGCAAGTTCTTCTGCATTCTCAGGTTCTACGGTCAGTCCTGTCTCCTTATGGATACTGACATAAGGCACTCCGCTGGGAAGGTTTGTGTTGATAACTGGCTTGCCATAAACCATTGCCTCTATCTGAACCAGGCCAAATGCCTCGCTCCGCACTATGGATGGCAGGACAAATACATCACATCCGGCAAAATATTTTTCCAGCTCCTCGTCACTGACATTTCCAGGAAAGGAAACCCTGTCCTCAATATGAAAAGAAACGGCAAGTTCTTTCAGCTCTTTCTCCATAATGCCACTGCCAATCATAATCAATCTGGCATTTTTCACTTTCCGAAATGCCTCTAAAAGTACTTTGCACCCCTTATAATACACAAATCTTCCTACAAACAGAAATGTTACAGGCTTATCCTTATTTTCCTCTAACCTGTTTTCTCCTTTTTTAAACCATTCATCTGCTTTCTTTTCTATGTCAGAATCCACACCAAAAGGAATAATCACACATTTATCCCTGTAAGGCTTTAAATAAGCGGAACCGTCAATATGCCCCTGGGTTGCAACAATGATTGCATCTGCCCGTCTCAAAAACATCTTCATCACAGGCTTATATAATAACATCATTTTCTTTTGACGAACAATATCACTGTGCCACCATACCACAATTTTCCCTTTATAACCGGATAAAAGACCTGCCAGGTCTCCTATGGGAAAAGGCATGTGAAACTGTATAATATCTGCGTCTTTTGCCATTTTACGCAAATCAAATATGAATTTTAAAGATACCGGCATATTGCCTATCATACAAAAACTTCCTGAACGATGCACTTTTACGCCGTTTATAGTTTCTGATACAGAATTCTTTTTTTCACTGCAGACCAAGACTTCCATGTTCGTCTTGTCCTTTAATCCTTCTGCAATCTGCTGCACAACACGCTCTACTCCGCCGGTAAAGGGATAATACAATTTATTTACCTGTAATACCTTTAACTTTTTCATTTAGTTAAAATTCTCCATTCATTTATCACTCCACTTGTTCCGTCCTTCTCACCGATTCCGCAAACCCCACAACCTGATACTCTGCATCCTCTTCTGATTTTTCATATACTAAATTACCAAACACTTTTTGGAAAATTGAAAATCTGTCAGCAAGAATGCCTATAACCTTACTTCCAAAGGGAACCACCCATGTTTTTTTCCCATGAACTTTACGTATCTCTTTCATCAACTCTATGGTATTTACATACTCGGCATTCTGAGGACACACAATTTTATAAGATTCGTCTGCCATTTCTATTTCATTGCAGATACAGGCACAGAGATTATCAATATAAATCATGCTCCGCTTATTATCTACTTTAGGCAGAATCGGAAGCCTTAAAGCCATTGAAGCAAGTCTTTTGTAATTGCCCGGGCATTTTCTGCCATACACCATAGGCGGCCTTAAAATGATAACGCAAAAAGCAGAATCTGCAAATGCTTTTAACCTTTTTTCAGCGCTCATCTTTGCTTTCCCATACATAGTGGCAGGCTGTAATTTAGTATTCTTTCTGATATTTGAAGTTTTGTCACCGTAAACCGCCATTGTGCTCAAAAAAACAAATTGCCGGACACCGCATTTCTTTGCCTCCCTTGCAAGTTTCACAGGCAAATCTGCATTTATCTCTTTGTACAAATTACGCATGCCTGCCTGTTCTTTTTGATGCACGACCGCCGCTAAATGTATGATTACCTGATATTTTTTATAGTCAATTTCTCTCCATTTTTCATCTCGTACACTAACCGCTTCCACCTGCCAATCCAGATTCTTCTTCTGAATGTATTCCTGCAGTGATGCCCCAATATAGCTATGCTCCCCGGTAATCAAAACTTTCTTTTTCATCCCTGCCTCTTTTCTTCCTGCAATTTCCCTATCCTGTCAGCATACGCCATAATCCTGTCACTAAGCTGCTGCAAATGCTTTTCATCCCGACTGGTGATTTCCATATTCAGGCATATATCTTTCGCCTGCACAAGATACTCATATGCTGTGGGCACATCCCCTTCTTCTCCCAATAGAATTCCCAGTTTTTCCATTTCTTCTGCCTCCATGATTCTACCCTCCTCATTCTCAGACCAAATATTGGCCGCCTTTAAAAAACAATCTGCCGCCCTTTCATTTTGCCTCATACAGATATATACCGCTCCCAAATTATTCCAAAGCCCTGCTAAAAAACCACACTTCTCATCAAAATATTTTATTGTATCACATATTATTTTCTCATACAGCCCTACCGCTTTCCCATATTGTTTTGCAGCCGACCATATCTTTGCAAGAATATCATTAGCATATATTGTTTCAAAGCCAAACTCTCCTTCTCTGTCCAAAAGCAGAGATAAAGCCTTTTGAACACTTTTTTCTGCCTCCTCGTATTGATGCATCAAATGCAGGATTTCTCCCTGCAGGCTGCTTATCTCCACAAGTTCCGGTCCCTGACTGACCAGCCTGTTTTCTGCCTCTCTTTTTATAAACTGCAGCATATCAAGCGCCCTGGAATATTCCTCCACATGCATCCATGCCCTGGTCATCTCCATCCAGAAAAAATACTCCTGAAAAGAAAAAGTTTTCTTCCGGCACAGCATTTCTTCCTGAAAAAGCAGCTTCCTGACCCACTCTTTTATATCTGTATCACAGTATCTGTACAGCCTGTTCCATAATTTTATCACATCAAATATCTGGCTGTCATCAATCCGGGAAAGTTCTTCGCATCCGATTTTTATTTTATATTCCCGCAATTTTTTATCTCCTGCCGTCAAATCTCCGGAAGGATACCTGATATCCTCAAAATGTGCCAGATATTCTATATCTTCGTTATAAAATTCAAAATGATTCATAATGCAGGAATACAAATCCCTGGCATATCTGTTTAACAAAGATGCCGTATAATATGTTACCCCAAAAATCCAGATTTTGTTCATGGCAAACATCTGGTCCCGCATATAATTAAAATTCTGGAAGAATTTTTCCCCTAATTTTTCCCCGCATAACTGCAGATTACACAAAAACACCACCTGGGCATCCTCATGCCCTTTAAGCAGCGCTTTCAGCTTCCCCATTTCATTTGGATACTCACTTTCGGGAAGCGCTTCCATGTTCAGAATACAACACTGTTTTTGTACCTCACTTTTTATTTGTTCCGCAATCTCTGTCTGCCGGGCAGCGTTGGCCTTGTAAAGACACATTCCGGAAGATATGTTCCTGATGGCTATCTTCATCATTTCTATTTGTTCCCTGTCTTCTTTCTGAATATCCATCACGAAAACATACCTCCCATATATTAAAGCTTATTGCACTCTTTTAACCATTTTTCCACCAGAGGATGCAAATCGCACCAGCGTTTCCCGTTATATTCCAACACGGCACAAGCCTGTAAAAGCCTTGTAATGCTCTCCGAAGAAGATAAAAACTTTTCTCCCTCATATATTTTTTTCAATTCCGGTATATCTACATCTGAATATCTGCTGTTAATATCAGATTCCAGTTCATTTAATACCACTGTTACATCTTCTTTTGAAATGGCAGGCGCCCCTCTCCGCTGAGCACGGATAGCCGCATTTGAAATACACCGAAACAAATCCCTGATATACCCGCCTGTTTTATCAATCAATTCCTCAAGGGCATCTGCTTCGAAAAGAGAAAGTTCCGCCCGTTTTGCGATAATCTGCCGCATGGTATTTTTTCCTTCCTCATACCCTGCTTCATAATACCCCTGTTTCCAATTCCGAAGTTTTATCATGGGAAGCTTGGAAGGGTTTGGAAAATAATTCAAAATATCGCTGTACTCTTGCGTATAGGTTAAAGCAATGGGAAAAGTGGTGACTAAATGTACAGGCAAGGCCCGAAAAGCAGAGCCATTGTCCCGAAAAATCTTTTTTGCCCTATCCAGCGGAACCCTGTCTAATCCATCCAAAATAACCAGCGGTATTTTCTTCATATTCTTTTTTTCGCATTGAAAAGAAATATTTTCTATAACTTCTTCAATTTTTCTGATAAGCTCACTGCTTTTAGGAATAATCCTTCTTCTAATCTGTGTCCGGGAATCTGAACTGTTTTTGATAACTCCTTTAATCTGTGCCATCAACTCTAAAAGTCCCGGCAGTCCTGCTTTTGCACTACTCTGTGCCTCTATCTGGGCCTGGCTGGATACAACCTCTGTCATTTCAATTTCTTCTTCCCAGTAAGCATAAATTTCTTCCACTAAATTTTCATCCAGTTCCATCCCCAGCTCACTTGCCGTTCTGATTAACAAATCCAAAAGGAAAAAGAGAACGTCTGTATACGCAATGTCCACTAAATCCAATTCCAAATCGCATCTCCCGATACATGCAAAGAAATCAGCCTTTTTCACCCTTTGTAAAAGCTGATACAATTCCGTAGTTTTTCCGCATCCGGGATGTCCGATAAACAATTTATGAAGATACACCTCCTGGCAGTCTTCCAACTGCAATGCAAAATTTTCCACAAAATCAGAATATCTGTCCCCTGTTCTTGCCGCTGCTGTATTTAAATAAAATTCTTCCAATTCCCTGCTGGTCATCAATGGTTGTGAATTAAATGCGTCCTGCATTTGATGAAGAGTTTCCGCCTTACCATTCATAATTACTTTTCTCCCTTACCCTTCTTCCTCATCTCCCCGGTTCCGCCTTCCACAACTCCGTCCGCCCGAAGCACAGAGGAAAAAGTTCCCAGAAAGCATCTCACGTCAAACAAAAAACCCATTCGCCTTACATACTCCCCGTCCAGCTTTGCCTTTACCGGAATTTCCAGTTCATCTCTGCCGTTTATCTGCGCCCAGCCGGTAAGCCCGGGAAGCACATCATTGGCGCCGTATTTTTCCCGCTCCGCCACCAAATCATCCTGATTCCACAACGCCGGCCTTGGCCCTACAAAACTCATATCACCTTTTAAAATATTAAAAAGCTGGGGCAGTTCGTCCAGAGAAGATTTTCTCAGGAAACGCCCCATCCTTGTAATATACTGTTCTGGGTTTTTAAGCAAATGGGTAGGCATATCCTTTGGCGTATCCATGCGCATGGTACGGAATTTATAAATAGGAAAATATGTTTTATGAATGCCCACTCTTTTCTGTTTAAATAAAACAGGCCCCCTGCTGTCTGCTTTTATGGCAATGCATAAAAGCAAAAGCACAGGAGATAAAACCACACATGCCCCCAGACTCATGATAAAATCCAGCACCCGTTTTACTTTTGTATAAAAAATCTGTCTTTTCGTCAACCGTTTTTTCATCGGACAACCTCCCTATTTCGCTCCCAGTTCAGGATGATATGTGGGCACAATCCGCTTTACCCATTCCCGGATATCAGAAGGCTCCGTGACCACATACTCTTTTAATTCTTCCAGTTGTTCCAAAAACTTTTCTTCGTCCATCTCAATGGGCCTGCCGATATGAATCATTTTGTTGGCCGTACTTGACATTCCCTCTTCGTCCATAAGCATTTCCTCATACAGCTTTTCACCGGGGCGTAAGCCCGTAAACACAATGGGAATATCATCATCCGGTTTATGCCCTGACAAAAGAATCAGGTTTTTTGCCAAATCCAGAATTTTTACCGGCTCACCCATATCCAGCACAAAAATTTCCCCTCCCTTGGCATAGGCTCCGGCCTGCAATACCAGGGAAACAGCCTCGGGAATTGTCATAAAATACCGGATAATATTGGGGTCCGTCACCGTCACAGGCCCTCCCCTTTCAATCTGTTTTTTAAACAGGGGAATCACGCTTCCGTTACTGCCTAACACATTTCCAAAGCGTACTGCCACATACTCTGTATCGGAACGCCTGTTATATGTCTGGATAATCATTTCACAGATGCGTTTGCTTGCCCCCATAATATTGGTGGGATTCACCGCTTTGTCTGTGGAAATCATGACAAACCGCTTTACATGAAACCGGTTTGCCGCCTCCACCATCTTCCAGGTTCCAATCACATTATTTTTAATTGCCTCGTTGGGACTATCCTCCATTAAAGGCACATGCTTATGTGCCGCCGCATGGTACACAATATCCGGCTGATATGTTTTAAAAATATAATTCATACGGTTTGTATTCCGCACGGAAGCTATCAATACCGTCAAATCCAATTGGGGATATTTTGCTTTCAGTTCGTTTTGGATATCATAGGTAGAATTTTCGTAAATATCCACAATCAGCAGCTTTTTGGGCTGATGGCTGGCAATCTGACGGCAGAGTTCACTGCCGATAGAGCCTCCTCCGCCTGTAACCATAATGGTTTTATTCCGCACATACCCCATAATGGAATCCAAATCAACGGAAACAGGCTCCCTGCCCAGCAAATCGTTTACATCCACATCTTTTAACTTGCTGATGCTCACATCTCCGTTTACCAATTGGTACATGCCCGGCAAGCTCTTTAACTCACATCCTGTCTGCTTGCAGATATCCAGAATGTCTTTTTTCTTTTTGGCAGATACGGAAGGCATGGCAATCATAATCTCATGCACATGAAGTTCTTCACATTTTTCAATAATGTCTTCCCTGTTTCCCACAATCTTCACTCCGTGGATAAATCTTCCCTTTTTCCCCGGATTATCATCAATCACGCCCACTACCCGCTTTTTTAAGTACCGGCTGTTATTGATTTCTTTGATTAATGCATCTCCTGCTTCCCCGGCGCCTATAATCAGCACGTTCCTTGTATACCGGGCGTCCCTTTTCATATTCCGCAGGGCACGTAACCCCCGGTACATATAACGGCTGACAAACACCATGCCAAGCAGGCATACGCCAAACATTACATAGTAACTCCGGGGCACGGGATAGCCTGTCTCAGGGTGGGACAAAAGCATAAGAACCATATTTAACAGAGATACAATGACACACCCGGAAAATACATACATGGTTTCTATGGCGCCGGCAAAACTCCAGATGCTGGAATACAGCCGGAACATCCAGAATACCAGCAATGTAATCACCGCCATTGCGGGAAAAGCCTTCCACACATTTTCCACAAAATGTTCCGGTATTGCATAAAATGAAAAATCAAAGCGCAGCAAAAGCGCTAACATACTGGCTGCAAAGACGGCGCAGATATCATAGCACATTAAAAATATACGACGTATCCATAATTTTCTGTCTATATTAAATGATTTCATATTGCTTATCTCCGTACTCCTGCCGCCTTAAGACATAAATTCCTCATACACCGGCATAACCTCTTCCGGCGTCCCCTGCATTTTTACCAGCCCGTCATGAATCCACAACACACTGTTGCACAGATTCTTAATCGTCTCAGAATTATGGGATACAATAATAACCGTCCTGTCTTTATTCGAAATCAATTCCTGCATTTTCTTATAACTTTTCTTTTTAAACTTTGCATCCCCTACGCTTAACACCTCATCAATGAGCATGATGTCCGTCTCCAAAACAGCCGTAATGGAAAACGCCAGCTTGGAATGCATTCCGCTGGAATATGTTTTCACCGGTTTATCAATAAACTTTTTCAACTCGGAAAATTCTATGATTTCATTTAATTTATCATTAATCTGCTGCTCCGAAAACCCTAAAAGCATCCCTGATAAGTAGATATTTTCCCTGCCAGTAAGCTTTTTCTGGAAACCCACGCCGATAGATAACAGGGACACGCTTTTACCGTGTAAATCTATGCTTCCCTCATCCGGGGAAAAAATACCTGCGATTGCCCGCAGCATGGTAGACTTTCCGCTGCCGTTTTTCCCCACAATCCCCATAATCTCTCCCTGGGGGACTTTAAAGGAAACGCCTTTTACCGCCTCAAACACATTTACCCTGCTTTTTCTTAACTGAAGCAGGCTCTTCTTGATGGATGTCTTCTGCAGGCTGCGATACCTGATTTTTAAATCCGTTACTTCAATTGCATACTCTTCCATTTAAATCACCTTCACATAACTGTTTTCATATTTGTAAATAGTTTTTACTCCGATAATTGATAATATACAGCCAATCACAAACCACAGCAGAATCAGTCCCAAATGAGGCGTGGTACAATACAGCATACATTGGCGCAGGTCAGAAATTAACAGCGCGATTGGGTTGCATTTTAACAAAATCTGATTGTAAGGCGCCGGCACCCTCTTATCAATGGAATAAAAAATACCTGTCATATAAAATACCAGCCGCAGCAGCACATTCATAATATTAGCCAAATCTTCCATAAACACGCCGAAATGCAGCAATATACAGCTTGTCCCGAAAGTAAATACCATAAGGGTTAAGATAATCGGTACAATATAGAGGATTTTATAACTCACCGGCACACGGTAAAAAAACATCATAATAATGACAAGACTGTAAGATACCATCATCTTAAAGCCGTTTGCAAACATTTTTATAAATATCAGGATAAATTTGGGAATATATACTTTTCTTACAATGGAACTGTTGGTTGCCACCAGCTTCACGCTTTGCTTCACTGTTCTGTCAAAGAATTTCCAGCTTGACAGACCCACAAATACATATATGGGAAAGTACTTTTCACCCCTTCCAAACACAACCAGCGCAACAAAGGTATACACCAACATAAAGAGAAGGGGGTCTAAAATCCACCAGAGCCAGCTTAAATGAGAATTGGCAATCTCCGACTTTAACTCGGCTTTTCCTGAATAAACCCCGTACTTGTAATATTTTTTTACGTCTGCAATAAATTTGTTCATTTCATCATACCTCGATTGATTCCTTATTGTTTTCCCCCTGGCTTAAGAATCCTACCAGCAGGTAAAATGCCAGCCAGGGCAGATAACGGTAATTCCGCTCCACATTATCCAACATCATCATCACAAAACAACTGGAGAATACAGACAATGGAAGAATGGCATAACTCTTTTTCTTAAGCCAGTTTGTACGCAGATAACACAGGGAATAATACCCTGCATACAGCAGCATAACCGTGTATGGTATCATAACAAAAATACCATATCGATAGCCTGTCTGCAAGACCGCATTGTGGGCGCGCATTTTCCTGCCCCATATATAAGGGTCTTTCTCATGCCCCCACAAATTCATTAAAGCAATATACTCTCTGTACACCGTAATCCTGCCGCTGCTTAAAATATCCAATGAAACAGCTTTATGAAACAGACGGTTTGAGCCTGACGAATTATCCATATCCTGGGCATATACAATATTTCCCGGAAGTATGGCATCCTCCAAATTTTCCCCCAACTCCTGTTCTGTTATCTCCTCTTTCTGTTCCTGAAAAGTTTTGCTGTTCATTCTGTTGTCATTTTCAAAATAAACCGTTGTACCTAACTGCCGGGGAAGATTATGAACACACCAATCCTGTATCCACAACACGGGAACTGCCAGAATCACACATACTCCTATGGCAAAAACAGTCTTTTTTCCATAATTTTCCACCTTACGCATACAAAACACACGGAAAAGAAAGAACAGACCGCATATTCCAACCGCCAATACCCCATCTCTGCTTTGTGTCAGCCATACAAAATACAATGCACTGACAATTCCTGTTAAATATAATACAAGGTATACTTTATTTTTCTTTTCAAGAAGCCATCTGTCCAGTTCTGCCAGAAAAACGGCAATTACCATTCCTGTATACATTGCGTAGGAATAGGGGGATATGGTACATCCATTGTACCTGCCCTCAAACATATCTCCTATGGGACGGCAGAACAGGCAAAATATACTGGTGATGAAATAACTGATTTCTACCCCAATCATAAAATCATGGTATATAGCTATGGATTTTTTCATCCCTGCCATCACAAAAAACAGCAGCCCATAAACCGTAAGCATCATAACGCCTGTAAACATCTGGTTTTTGGGTACGATAATATCGGAAACACAGGCAAGAACGCTGTAAATTACCCAGGAAAACATCATTGGATTTTTCCAGTCTGGTTTTTCCCTGCCTTTTTCTATGGATACAAGGGCAATCACAAATATAAGCCCGCAATTTATTAACATATAAATATAATAATAATTCTTTATGTTATAAGAGCCGTAAGCTTCCGTATAAAGCATGAGAAAAATCATTACAAAAAAACAAATCCGCCGGATTATCCCCGCGGTACTGCTCTTTATTCTGGCTCCCACAAACTGCAGCGCCTCTGCAATCCTTCCATACAAGGCTGTTATCCAGTCCATAATACCATAAATTCGCCGCCAGTCAACATTTTTCAGAAAAAGCCTGTACAAAATTCCCACAAAGGCAACATACAAAGCCATGCCCAGCAAAAACATTTTTACAACTTTTGACGTTTCATAATAGGACTTTTTTTCCCGAAACTGCATTCCATGGATTCTGAAAACCGTCCCTTCCTGGTCTGCAATATGCAAAATCACACCGTTAGAAGGCTGGGGGCTAATCTGGATTTCATTCATTCCCTGCCCCACTTCTGCCATTTGACGGGATACCTGCTCCCCGGAGGTATTCACCTCTGTCACTTCTACCTGCATCTTTTCCCGGTTCATATCCTTAAGGTCCAGATAAACGTAATTCCAGTTCCCATTCTTTTTTACGCCTGCATAAAAGGGAAGGCTCACATCATTATCTGACACATGATAACGCCCGTCCGCCCCATACGCACATCCGGGATAGGAAACAGTGTAGTACTGATAAGAAACTATATATTTCTTTCCCACATCATAAAACTGATTTAAATTCCTGCTGCCGCTAAGCCGCATCTGGATTGCGATGGTACAAAGAAGCGCCCCGAAAAGCAACAGGGAAAATACGGCAGTCCTGCTTATTTTCGTATTTCTTTTCTCTTTCATGTTTCTCCTCGTATAATATGTTTAAAGGACACATCTACGGTGGGATGAGTGAACATGTAACACGCCTGCTGCCGCAGCCGCTAACATGTTCATCTCTCCTTATACTTCCTGTCACAGCCCTTCACAGTCATTGCAGGTCACACCTTTTACTCCCATGCTTATTAAGCGTTTTAACTGTTTTTTATCTCCTACTTTTAATCCATAACACTCCACATCAATACCATGTTCCCTACATACTTTTACATCCTCTTCCGTCACCACATATGCGCTGGGGCGGAACACCATATTTTCATACTGCTCTAAATAACCCACAATTTCCTCTATGTCATAGGGTTCATCCTTGTCAACCATATATTCCACTGGGTAACTGCTGTTATGTGCGCGGAATAATTCCAGCAAATCCTTTTCAAACGTGGTAATCACGCATCTATCCTGCCATCCCTCCTCATCCAGCATAGCCACCAGCGCTGCCATGCCTTTCTCTGTCAGGGATTTTAATTCAATATAGGGAATTTTCCCGGATTCTTTGCATATCTGAAGATAGTCCTCCAAAACCGGTATTTTTTCATCCGGGTATTCCTTGCTGTGTTTTACATCCAGGTTCATCTGCCGCACCTGGTCAAATGTATAATCGCTGATTTTTCCTTCTGCGTCTGTCTTTTTATCTAAGGTGTCATCATGGAACAGTACCAGCACTCCGTCTTTTGTCTCCTGTACATCTGTCTCTATTCCCCGGTACTTTTCACTCTCTGCCGCTGCCTGAAAAGATACCATGGTATTTTCAGGATAGCGGTTGGACAAGCCCCTGTGCCCCTGGAGCACAAAAGATGTCTCCAGTATATATTCTGTCTTTTCCTCCATATAAGAAGCTCCCAAAAACACAAATAAAATTCCAAGAATAATTCCTGATGAAATTAATCTTTTGCTTTTCATTTGTTTTACCTCTTTCGTTTACTCTAGTGAATTTAGCATATTGTACCATAAGGCATAAATGTTTTCAATAGAAAATCGCTCTGCCTTGCGGATGGCTTTATCAGACATGCTTTTCCTCAATTCCTCGTCATTGGCCAGTTTTGTCATTGCAGCCGCAAACTTTTCCGTATCAAATTTCTCAATAATATAGCCGTCCTCCCCATTGGTAATCAGCACATCTATGGGGACAATATCGTAGGCGATAACCGGTATTCCCATCTCAAAAGCCTCTATAATCACAAGGCCCCAGCCTTCCCATTTTGAGGAGAGAAGGTATACGGAAGCGTCCAGATAATAATCCTGCACATTGTTGATAATTCCGGTAAACTCAATTCTGTCCCAAATCCCTAATTTCCATGCCATATCAAAAACGGCAAGACGGTCCTCCCCGTCCCCTGCAATCACTAGAGTCCAGTCTTTGTTTCCCTGGCAGAAGAGGGCAAAGGATTGTAAAAGCAAATCCAGCCCTTTTGCCTCCACAAAGCGGGCTGCTACAAAAAATTTCTTTGCACTGCAGTCCGACTTCCTCTCCGACACAAAACTTCTGGCGTTGCCGATAACTTCACAGTGTATACCCATGCGCGCTTCATATTCCTCTGCATCATAATGGTTTAAAACCACAAAACGGTCTAATTGGGGAACATACTTTTTAATAAAAGTTTTCTTCTTCCAAAACAACAGGGATTTCTGGTTCATGTACGCGTCATAACAATTGTGCTGCCATCCTATGGTTTTTGCCTTTAAATCTTTTGATATGGCTGCAAGCAGCATAATGTATCCCGCCGTGGTAATAATTACATCATAGTCTTTGGAATTAAAATAAGAAATATACCGTTTTCTCACTTTTCGGGGGAAAAAAATGGATTTTATAACTTCCCCGGAACCTATGTCAAAAATGCCTGTCATATTATTTAAGATTTTACACCCCATACGAAACAAGCCCCCTGGAGACAATTTATTGTCCTTAAATTCCAGGGAGTCTAAAAATTCCACTTTAATATTTTCATCCAGGCCGTACATGGAACGGTCTTCCAGTTCCGGCAAATCAAAAGTCACCAGCGTCACATCATGCTCTTTTGCCATCTCATTTGCAATCATGGTAATTACACGTTTTGTCCCGCCTAACTTAAATATGCTTCTGGTAAATATACAGACTTTCATGGCCATCCCTCATTTTACATCAATTAATTTTTCCCGCAGCATGGTGGAACAGGTCTCTTTTGTATATGGAAGATACTCCACAACAGCCCCCAGTTCCTTCATTTCTTCCTCTGTCTTCTTCCAGCGTTCGTTCCCTTTCCAGTCATCGCCGATAAACAGTTTCTGGAATTTCACCTTATTCCAGGCATCTTTCTTATCCAGCGTATCCGTGCGGATTACCTTATCCACATACTTAATTGCCTCCACAATTGCCATTCTCTCTTCCAGCGGGACAATGACCTCTTTTCCCTTATAACTTTCCACCAGTTCATCTGAATTGACCCCTGCCACCAGATAGTCGCAGTTTGCCCTGGCGTTTTTCAGTAAATTCAAATGTCCGATATGAAACATATCAAAAGTTCCCTGTGTATATCCAATTATTTTTTCCAATGTTATTTTCCCCCTAACGGATGCCAAAATGTTCCAGAATCCTTTTGCAATTATCCTGTGATAAATTATGGATTTCATCACGTACTTTTATTCTCTGCTGCCTATATGCATCCTCACCCTGCAGGATGCGGGTAAAAAATGCCTGTAAATCCCCTGTGGTATAAATTTTATCTCCGGGCATGTATTCCATTATATCTTTTACAATAAACCCGTCTGCCTCAAGAAAATCTTCATAATCCTCCAGCACATATCCCACAGGTTTATCCAGCAGAAGGCAGTCTATGGCAGCAGGGCCGTAGTCACAGAGTATTGCATCAAATTTTCCCATCAATTCATATATGTCCACATGATTTTTTCTGCATTCCTCATCTGTAATAAAAGAAATATGGGACAGATCCCCGGCTTCCTTGCGCAGCATGCCGCAGCGCGGGTTAAAATAAATAAAAAGCCGGATACCCGCGGATGCACATAAGGAATTTAAATGCAGGAAATCCTTTGTATTGTGTACTAAAGACAGCCCTGTCATGGAAGCAATTCCTGTCTTATACCTTACCAATGCCTCTCCATCTCTCATAAAGGGAACCCATAAAATATTTTTTGCCCCTGCACTTTTTTTTGTCAACTGCCCAAAATAATTTTCCGCCTCCCTGCGGTTTCTGTAAAACTGGTAACACCGCGCCTGCCCTAAAGGAAGAACCTGCTTCTTTTTACACCGGTACAGCTCTTTTACAGAAGGGATAAAGTGTTCTGAGGGAACAATGTAATAATCATTCTTCATCTCTATTTCTTCTTCGTCCCGAAATCTTAACTGTAACCCCGCATTATCCTGCATATTAATATAAAGCTGGTTTTTACTCTTAAAATCATACCAGTTTAACATTTCCGTACTGAATGAAAAACGTGATTTCCACAGAGTTTTATAAAATTTTGCAGTATAAAACCCGGCATATTTGCTGTGCCTTGGAATGAATTTCACATTTTTCGCTTTAAATTCCCCGTAAAGTTTTGGCTCGTCCACAATCCATGTGATTTTATAACTCTTGTTCATATGATTGTCTGTCATATAATCATAGAGGGCTTTCACATTTCCGCTAAAATCCGGCTTTGAATCCATTAAAATCCTGTCAGGCTTTGATTTTTTGTACCATTTGGAATAAACAAAAATTGCAGGCAGGGTAAAAATCTTATACCCCACTCTCCCTATGACCATTTTATCCGTCATTTTGGAGCCGTAAATATTTTCAAGCATTGCTGCCTTCCGGTACAGCTTTAATGATTTCTTTTTAAACATAGTAAACGCCTCATTGATTCTTAAATATGAAAATACTCTGCAATCCTCTTACAATACCCCTGTTTTGGGGGATTATGGGTCTTTCCTATAATTTCGCTACGGCTTTCCCTCCAGTGGTCTTCTCCCCTGCCGATTATCTCAATAAACCGGGAAAAATCCTCTTTATTGTACATATGCATTCCCGGCATGTATTTAAGAGGTTCTTCAAACACAAACCCTCTGGAATCTTTATACTGCTGGTAATCATCCAAGGTAAACCCTATGGGTTTATCCAAAAGCATGTAATCAATTGCCACGGAAGAATAGTCTGTAATTAATGCATCTACCCAGGATAAAGCCTCATATAGCTGCACATCCTCTTTTTCCAAATCCGAATCTTCCAGGTATTTTATATGGGAAAATTCCTGTTTGATGGCATAGGAAGTCTGTAACTGATGCCTTTTTAAGATAAGTACCACACCGTTTTTTTTGCACACTTCATTTAACTCATTTAAGTCTGTCATATTTTCTATAATAGGCAGGTTCAATTCGCTGGTCAGCGTGCGCTCGCTTAATGCCTGGTTATGGGAAAGACGGTATGTGGGCATCCACAAAACAACCTTCTCCCTGCCGCCGTTTATCTTCCTGAATTTATTTATATACTTTTTCCCTTTTTCGGTTTTGGAAAGCATCAGGTCATATCTTGGATAACCTATGGGCAGTATTTTCTCCCTGTCACACTGGAAAAACTCTGTTTTGGTATCAATAAACACTTCCCCCGGCACTAACACATAGTCAAAATGAATATTTTCGCTTTTTCCTTTTGCAGACTTATAACCGCACCCATGCCACAGGTTAATAAACTGCTGCCCCGGCAGCCGCTCTGTATCTTTTGCCCACCGCATGGAATGGGTAAAAAAAACCTTCTCCGCCGTCCATACATACATAAATGCCTCCGGCGTCCTAAGCCCTGAGTTTTTGTACTTTTCCCGTACAAATATAAGGTTTGGCTTCTGGTATTTACGAAACTTGTCCGGGTCGCCAACAAGCCATATAATTTCATGGTCTTTTAAATATCCCTCTTTCACAAGATACTCGCAAAGAACCCTGGCATTATCCGAATAATCAGGATTACTGCAAAAAACATACCGCCCAGGTACAATATCAGGACGGTTGTTCCGCAATTTATCAATTTCTCTTTTTTTCGTGAGATTATAGGCAGTCTTTGCGCCTATGATGCGCCCCGCCCGGATAATCCCCTCTTTTTTTGCCAGGTAATAAAATTTTTTTACCATCTGTTTCATTGACGACTCCCTTTCTCAAAAGATGATTTCTCCGGCAGTATCTGTTCAAAGGCCTCTATAATTTCCTCTTTCTTTGCCTCCCAGTCTGTTGTGCCGTTTGTATCGTTTAGACATATCATGGCATAACGCTGGCGCAGAATTGCTTCCACGGCAGGCTTAATGTCTTCATGTATATGAAAGCATTTTCCCCGTTTCCAGGTGATGGGAAGAAAGTTTCCTCCGGCAAGCTGCCAGAACTTAAATACCCACTGGTTTACATTGGTATTTTCCCGGAATGTACAGCGGCAGGTGTGGTCTAAGGTATCCCCCTCCTGCTCCCACACTTCTTCCAAAGTGCTTTTTAAATAACATTCCGGCAGATGTCCGTAATAAAACCCTCCGAACCACTGCCATGGCATTAAAAGACATGTCCGCAGCACATTTTTCATGCCGTTTGCAGGATGAAACCACTTTTTCCAGTATTTCTTCTGCTGCACGTTTTTTTCAAAATGGGTATTCACCAGCGTCATATCGTTGGCATTAAAAAAACCTGCCGTATCTTTTCCATAGCATATGACATTTAATGCAAATGTATCCCTTGGCAGCCCGTTTTTAAAAAAATCTTCTTCCTTTACCGGGGATGTTAAAAACATATCATCATTAAAATAAACAAACTGTTCACTTAACCCGGGGATTCTGTGCATATTCAGCTCAATGGTGTGGGAATTAAATGTGGGAAGATATTCTTTTGGTATATAATCGGTATGCTTTACAATATTTAACTTTGGATTTGCCGTATCTAACCAGCCAGGCACATGTCCCCAGGTGATAAAATGAATTTTATGAACCCAGGGGGCAAATTTTTCTGCCCCCCGGAACCAGTATTGCAGATTATCCCAATCCCTGTAACGCACCTGTGAATTATCGCTGCCAAACCCTGCAGCATATTTTTCCCTTTCTTTTTGCCACGCCTTATCGCTGCCGTCTACCCAGGGTATTACAAAATCTATCACATTATGCTCCATTTACTTTTTTGCCGGACGGATTCTTACTAAAATCTCTTTCCGCCGGTTTTCTTAAATTTATTTTTTCCTTTTGCCTTAAATTTGCAGTTGCCCACAATGCTTACACCGTTCTTGCTGTTCTTATAAGTACAGTTATCGGAGACAAAAGTAGTTCTTCCGCTTGAAGTTTCAACGGAAATTGAGAATATTTTATTTCCTTTCAATATGGAATTTTTTATTTTCAGTGAAGAGCCTTTTCCGCTTACCCAGATACCGGTATTTTTGCTCTTTGAGATTGTGCAGTTTTCCACTACTCCCTTAGAGCCGTCCTGGATTACGATTCCGTTATGTCCTTTTTTAAGTTCTTTTGTATTGTATCCGTTATGATGTATGGTACTGTTCTTTACTGTAAGCTTACATTTTTTGTCTGTTCCGATTCCCTGTCTTCCGTTGTTGGCAATATAACAATTATTGTCTACCACTACATTTCCTTTGGAAAGGGAAACTCCGCACTGGTTATTGCCTTCCACCGTAGTGTTATTTACATATATGGTTGCATTTCCTGAAGCTGCAATTCCGTGGCCTCTGTATTTTTCCTCTCTTTTCTTGCTGTTTTTCTTATGCGGTTTATAGCCGGAACCATTATTTATCACCTGGGATTCATTGACAGTCATGGTTGAATTCTCAATGGCCTGAAGCCCTATGTCAGGGCAATTCTGTACTGTAATCTTATTGAAAGTTACCCTGGACTTGCCTGATGCCAACACACCCATCTTACAGTCGGTAAACACAGTATTGTCCGCCGTAAAGGTGGATTTTTCCGATGCTCCTGCCCCTGCATAAAAGGCGCCGGAAATTGTTACATTCTGCAAGGTTGCAGTTGCCGCCCTGGTAAAAACTGCCCTGTATGAATTGGCAAGAGCGGCATCGGTTATGTGGAGATTTGTCCCTGCATTTGCCTGGAACATATTATTGCTTGTTTTGGTATTATCCCCTTTGTTCTCCCATTTACCGCCTTTTACGTTTAACGTGCCATTATTCTTTAACCACATGGCACAGGCGGATTTTATCACCGTATCATCCTCACACACAATGGTGTATGCCGTCTCATTTATGACAACGTAAGCATTCAGCGTATATGTACCGCTGGGAACATATATAACGGCTTTTGCCCCGTTTTTAGAATTTTCCTTTGCGTAGTCAACGGCTTTCTGGAAGGCTGCGGTGCTGTCTCCTGCTCCTGTCTTGTCAGCTCCGTAGGATGTCACATCAAATCTCTGGCAGTCAGCATATTCTTTTTCTAAAATCCTTTTTTCCGCCCCATGGGCATTTGACGGAAGCATTATTGCAACGGCAGCCATTGCAATGCATCCCACCACTGCTTTTTTCACAATTCCTGCAAGTTTTTTGTTCATAATTATCTTTTCACCTTTCTTTTTTGTTTTTATTTACCTGTTAAAAAGTTTACAGATGGCATCGTAATTTCTTTTACAGTTTTCCTCATCCCGCAATGTAAAAAATGCATCTGCTCTTTTTTGGTACACCTTTTCCATACCGTATGGATTTTCTATCATATGCTCTAGTTCACAAATCAGGCTTTCCTCATCATCACATACAGGCCCGAAGCCATCTGCCCGGTAACTGAAATATCCTTCCGGGTAATGATGCTCCCTGAATTTTTCATAATCAAACTGGTAATAACAAAGGGGCTTTCCCATATAGGCAAAATCCATTGCCACACTGGAATAATCCGTAACCATGTATGCGCTTTCCATTAAAAGCTGCTGTGCGTCAAAATCTTCGCTGTCGGCAATGGAAATCCTCTCGTTTGTACTGCTAAACAGCCCCCGGAATTTCTGCATTTCCCTGTGCTGGTAAAATATTAACCTTTTATTTTCTTTCTGCAGAAGCTTATGCAGCCGCCCATCCTGCAGGAAATCATTCCAGCCCCTGT
The DNA here is from genome assembly GCA_947630855.1 of uncultured Lachnospiraceae bacterium. GTDB lineage: Bacteria > Bacillota > Clostridia > Lachnospirales > Lachnospiraceae > Roseburia_B. The sequence continues at coordinate 23,155 of CANRJF010000007.1, read as the reverse complement.
AATATTCACTTTTCTTTATCTCCTCCATGCCCTCAAACTCTGCCCTGCCGTTTGAAGGAGGAGAAATCCACCCCCGCCATGTGGGCATTACCAGTATCTGCTCTGTCTTTGTGACGGCATGGTGCAGATTGTCAAACCGGCACAGCCCCAAAAGCTGTACACAGCCGGGAGGATAATTGAAATAATCCCTTACATACTCATACTCTCTCTGGGTGCTGGTGACAAACAGGGAGAATTTGGCATGTTCGTAATGCACAAAGGGCAAATCATCCTTGATTACCCCGTGCTGCAGAAACACCCTTGTATTTTTGCGGATTCCATATACTTCTAAAAAGTAGCACACCGCCGCATTGGGCTTTCCGCCTTTCTGGGAGCTGATATTTGCTTCCGCAGCCAGATAGAAGATCCAGTGCTTAAACGTCCCGTATGACACGGTTTCCCCTAAGGATGCCACCTTATCATAATCCTTTGATTTAGGGTCGATGGCGTAAACCACATCACATTCCCTCTCATGTTCCCTGATATAGCGGTACAGCCAGTAGCCGTTGTCCCTTGCCTCCTGCCTGCTCTCACAAATCAGCCACAAATGTTTCCGCTTCTTTTTGTAAAGCCATGCAGGAAAAAGAGCCAGCAAAAAAAGGGCTATGTGTAAAATATCCACCAAAGATATTTCTTTTAACTTTTGAAAAAAATTTTGCTTCATAAGCGGATAACCTGATTGCTCTTTTCCATGTGATTTGTATATTTTTGTATCTGTTTTGTGCTTTCACAGGTACATATTTTCTGCAAAAACGGGAAAAACATACTTAAATTGCCATATTTATTTATTGCTGCGGCATATGTTAAAACATTTTCCGTGCGATAAATTGTAATGAAATAGTATCTGTTCAGTACCTTCACAGATATGCTGCAAAAATGCATGAAAATCGCTTCGCGATAGCATTTTTGCACACCTGAATCATTTTCTTACGCCTCAAACAGCAAGTGTTTGAGGCTGTCCTGAACAGTTACATGAAATACTATATTATTATATTTAAATAATAAGGTCTATCTTAGTTTAAACTATTCTGCCGGAAAATTCAATTCTTTTTTTCACGCTCTTACCGTTTAAATTTTCTGTTTAAAAACTATATTGATTTTCAGGGAATCCTATGTTACTGTAAAGTTAAGCAAATTTTCTGTGAAATTCTTATAGTGACATAGGATTTCCTATCTTTTTTCTTATAAAAATGGCAGATACCGTTTCATTTCAGAAAATTCTTGCTTTCCCATATGTTAAAGCAGGAGTTTTCTAAAAAAGAGAACTTCCTGCAAGATTAAAAAAGGAGGTTCCATGGAAGAAAAAACAGGGTACAAAAAGCCTCTCCAGTGGCATCCTGCATTTTTTGCAGGGATACAGATTGAGCTGCAGGAGGAGGATAGTATGCTGACGTTTGAAAATGAGCATCAGCTTGGCACAAAGCCGAAAGAAATTGATGTGCTGATTATCAAAAAGGATAAAAACGCACAGATTCAAAAGAACATTGGAAGAATGTTCCGGGGGCATAATATCGTAGAATACAAAAGACCAGAGGACTCTTTAAGCATTGACGATTTTTACAAAGTATACGGATACGCATGCTTTTACAAATCAGAATCCCCCCATATTGATGAGATAAAAAATTCATGATGAATATGATTGTGCGTGCAAATTTAAAAGAATTTCAGGAGGTGAAGGATATGAGCGTATGTGAAGCGTTAGAGGAATTGATGCATGATGAGCTGGAAGAAAGCAGAAAAAGAGGATGGGATGATGGTCAGAAAGCCGGCTGGGGCAACCGAGGAAAAGAAGATATTATGAAAATGTTAAAAAACGGCTTTTCTCCGGAAAAGATTGCCCAGATTTTGGAAATACCTTTGAAAGATGTACTGGCAGTAAAATAGCACAGAAAAATCCTTAATATTAAAAATATCAAACCACAATTTCGTAAGAATAAGCCTCTTTTGTCCAAAAAACAGAAGAGGCTTATATAGTCTTTGGTATTGAATTACCTACTCCCAGCATATCATTTCCACACATTTTCTCTTATCTTCCATTTGAGGGTGAACGTACATGTTAAGAGTGGTATTCACCGTAGTATGTCCTAAAATCTCACTGACACTTTTATAATCGGCGCCTTTTTCTATGCATCTTGTGGCAAATGTATGCCGCAGGCAGTGAAAATTAAGCTGGGTAATATTTATCTCTTTTAAAAAGGATGTATAAAACTTACGGAATGTGCGGGGTTCAATAAACTCCTGGGAATTTGTCAAAATATATCCCTGAGGATTAAGCTCCGGCAATTCGTCTATGATTTCTAAGATTTTATGGGAAAGGGGAATATCCCGCATGGAGGAAGCCGTTTTCGGCTCACTGATAATTACCCGGGTATGGGGCATGGCATTCTTCATATAAATCCGCTGGATTGTCCTGGTAACATGTAAAATTCCGTTTTTCGCGTCAATATCTTCCCATTTTAGGGCACACACTTCACCTATGCGCAAACCGCTGTTAATACACAGTAAAATTCCAAAAGAACGGTAATCTAAATGAGATAAAATCGCCTGAATCATTTCGTTTTGCTCATCAACAGTAAATACTTTATTCTTTCTCTTCCCGTCCGCCTGGGGAAGGAAATGTATTTCCATAATTGATTCCCGAATAATTCCCTTCCTTACGGCGTATTTTAAAATCTGCTTTATCAGTGCCACAAGATTTTTTACCGTTGACTTTTTTAATGGCCTGCCATTTTCCATACCTGTATTCTGCCAGTGAAAAACCGCCGACTGAATATGTTCCTCCCGCAAACAGTCAACATCCATATTCCCCAATACCGGCAGGATATAATTTTTCACTTCAAAATTATAATAGGCATAGGTTGACTGCTTAATATACTGCTTTTTTTCCTCTAACCACGATTCTGAAAGTTCTTCCATTAACATGTTATTTTCCTCCGCTTTCTTTCGGTCTTGTTACGGACCTTATTATTTAAAAATAATACTAATGCAGGAAAAAACATATGAAAACACTTTATATTCACATCGGAACACCAAAAACAGCCACTACCGCCATACAAAAATTCCTAATGAATAACAAAAAAGCATTAAACGACAGGGGCTATGAATATCCCATTTTTCCATATGAGTATCCCGATGCTTCCTGTTGGAGAAACGGACATTTTTTAATCGGCATGGCGCACGACTGCCATATCGAAAACAAAGAAGACAGAAAAGAATTGGAAAAAGTACAATTTGCACAGGCAATGGAAACCATACGCGGTCTTTTTCTCACGTATGATAACATCATCCTTTCAGATGAAATCATCTGGCGTTCCACATATACCTCTCCCTATAACCAGCTTTGGCAGCAGTTAAAAGAGGAGGAAAAAAAAGGAATTTTTGTTGTAAAAATCATTGTATACCTTAGAAGACAGGATGAATATGCCGCCTCCTGGTGGGGACAGCTTGTAAAAATGGGAACCAGGGATGTAGCAAGAGAACCATTTTCATTATACCTGGAAAATCCTCCACAAGCACTACAACTGGACTACTTTAACAAATTAGAAGAAATTGCATGTCATATTGAAAGGGAACATATATTAGTACGGCGTTTTGACAGGGCAGGTTTTACAGGAAACAGTATATATGCAGATTTTTTGGACACCGTAGGCATTACCTTTTCAGATGAATTTATTATTGATGCGGGAGACGTAAACTCCGGTTTAAAAGGAAACTATATTGAATTTAAACGTATTATCAACAGCCTTACAGACCTGGAACCCACATCCAACAAAGTCCTGTTAGAAATATTGGCAAAATGCGCAGACGCCTCCATGGAAAAAGGAACACCCCACAAGCTAAAGCAGCAGGAAATAATAAAACTTATGGAGCCTTACCGGGAAGGCAACAGAAAAATTGCATCCCTTTATCTCCATGAACCGGAAGGCGAGTTATTTGATATCAATGGAGAAGATAATTCTTCCCAGGGTAACATGCAGTATCAGGCGGATTTGGTTCGTCTCGTAGGGGAAAGTTTTATTTATTTGCTGCATGATAACCAAAAATTGCATGAAGAAGTAAACCATCCCTTCCGAATGCTTTTGCGTTGTATAAAACGCAGCATTTTTGACAATAAAGAGAAAAAATAAGGTGGCGTGTATTTTGAACACAATATTAAAGATAAAACAAAATAAGGCGGTGAGAAGCCTGGCTTTTCCCATTGTAAACATGATTCGGGGAACAAGGTTATTGACATATCGATTTTCTAAAGACGCGGCATATATCCGGGCATTTAAAAACAGATACCAGGGCCAGAGATGTTTTATCATAGGCAACGGTCCCAGCTTAAACGCCAAAGATTTAGAAAATCTTTGCGGTGAGCACTGTTTTGCCGCCAACCGCATATTTTATATATTTGACAAAACAAACTGGCGTCCTGAATTTTATTTTTGTGCCGATTCCTATGTCCTTCATGATATTAAAGGAGAAATCGAAAAATTAAAGCTTCCGAATATATTTATTCACCTTGAAGGGAAAAAACTAAATATATCCAATCCAAACACAAGGATTGTATACATAAACAATTACTACCCTTATCTGGTAAATAACCATAAAAGAGTGACAGGCATCCGGGTAAGTTCTGATGTCTCCCATCATTTTACAGCCGGAGAGACGGTAACATTTAATGCCCTGCAATTTGCTTTTTATATGGGATTTTCCGAAATATACCTTCTGGGAGTTGACCATAACTATTCTAAAAAAAGGGACCGGAATGGAAATATCATTACAGACCCTTCTATCCGGGATTATTTTGAAGGAGTATCCAACAATGATTACTCCATCCAGAATATTGAAACCAGCACTGCGGCATACCAGGCTGCTGCAAACTATGCTAAAACTTACAATATTTTAATAAAAAATCTTACCCGTGGAGGGAAATTAGAAGTTTTTCCCAGGGGAAACTTTGATGAAATTGTAAAGGAGATTCACACATGAAGAAAAAAATAGTAGCCATTATGCCAGTGAAATTAAATAATGAAAGGCTGCCAGGAAAAAACACTAAAATACTGGGGGACAAACCTCTGATTCAATATTCTCTGGAAAGCTTAGAGCAGGTAGAGGAACTGGATGAAATCTATGTATTTTGCAGCGACCCTTCCATAAAAGCATACCTTACCCCAAAAGTAAAGTTTTTGCAGCGGCCTGCCCGGCTGGATGAACCCACATCTAATTTTACCCAGATTTTTGAAACATTTATGAAACAGATAGATGCAGATATCTACTTATATGCCCATGCCACAGCCCCCTACGTGACAGCAGATACTATCCGCAAAGTAATCCAAAATGTAGCAGAAGGCGGATATGACTCTTCTTTCACGGCAGAAAAAATCCAGGATTTTCTCTGGATGGATAATAAACCTTTAAATTTTGATGCTTCAAACGTACCCAGAAGTCAGGATATTCCCCCCATTTACCGGGAAACATCCGGGGTGTACGCCTACACAAAAGAAGTGTTTGAAAAGTACCGGAGACGAATAGGCGTCCATGTGTATCCTGTGGAAGTAAATAAAAAAGAAAGTATTGATATCAATTATCCTGAGGATTTTAAACTGGCAGAATTATATTTAAATGTATAAGGAGTACATAATGAAAAACGACAATGTTATGCTTTTGGATTGTACATTAAGGGACGGAGGATATATTACCAAATGGAACTTTGGCAGACAGGTAATAAAAAACATTGCAAAAAATATGGTAGACGCTAATTTAGACTTTGTGGAAGTAGGATATTTAAACAATAAACCCTACGAAGAAGGAAGCGCCCAATTCCAAAGTATCCGCCAAATTGCAGATTTTATCCCAAAAGACCGGAAAAAATCCATTATTCTGGCTATGGCAGATGTTACTCAGTTCAGGAAAGAAGATTTGACATCTTATGACGGCACATCTATTGACGGAATCCGGGTTGTGTTTTATAAACACCAGATTGAGGAGGCTTTGGAATTTTCCAGGGAAGTCAAAAAAATGGGATACAAGTTATTTGTACAGCCTATGGTAACTATTGATTATACCATTCAGGAATATACAGCCCTTGCAGAGCGCATCCACGATATTGCCCCCTATGCCGTCTCTATTGTAGACAGCTTTGGTTATATGAATAAGGAAGATTTCAGAAGATATTTTACGATTTTAGACTGCGTATTGGAAAAGGAAACGGTCATTGGTTTCCACTCCCACAATAATATGCAGCTTGCCTTTGTTACAGCCCAGGACATTATGGATTACAAAACTTCCCGCCAGCTAATGATAGACGCTTCCCTTTATGGCATGGGACGGGCAGCGGGAAATTTAAATACGGAGTTAATTGCAAATTACTTTAATATTTCTTATGAAGAAAAGTATGATATTAAGTTGATTTTACGAACCATCAGCAAATATATTATGCCCATCCACAAAAACCATGTGTGGGGATATTCTCCCTATTTATTTTTAACAGGGCTATATCATTGCCATCCGAATTTTGCCATGTACCTGTTGGAAGAAAAAGAAATTACCGTAGAAGATTTTGAAAAATACCTGTTGTTAATTCCTGACCATATGCGTACCAGGTGTCGAAAACCATATGTATTGGAACTTTATGAACAGTTTATTTCACGGAAAAAGTAAAATGCTTTTTCCTTTTTGGAGGAAAATATGCTCAGACAATACCGAAAAACAAAAAAATGGGCAGGCAATGCAAAGAGAAATCTTTTAGCCGTCAGCCCCCTGCTTCGGAAGCTGTCGCTTGCCCAAAAGAAAGGGTGGAATCTTAAAACAGGATATTTGGGCAGGATAGATGAAAAACTTGTAATTTTCAAATCAAATAACGGCATAGATTTTTCCGGTATGCCTGCCCTGGTGTATAAAGCTATGGAAAAAGACTCCCGGTATCAGGATTATAAATATGCATGGCTGTTTAAGGATAAAAAAAATTTCCAACAGTTCAACAATTTTCCAAACACCAAAATTTTTGAGGCTGTAAGCAAAAAAGGTATCCAGGTGCTCTCCACTGCTCATTACCTAGTGTGCAATACGGAACTTTACGACTTTGAAAAACTAAAACCCGGACAGGTACTTATTTTTGACCCGGAAGAATATTACGGAGCTGCTTTGGAGGGAAAAGATACCTCCGTCTTTGAAAACGGAAGGTATCAACTAAAAAATGCTCTCCATTATGCAGACTATATTTTTGCGGCAAATACTGCCCATAAAGAAATATTATCCACTCTTTGTAAGAAATTTGGAAACCGCAAGGCAAAGATTGTGATAAATTTCCCCTCTATTCAGGAATATTTATATGATGACGGAAACAGAAAAGATATATTGGGATTTGAGCCTCCGAAAGATAAAATTAAAGCGCTGCTGGCCCTGAAGGAAAGGACAATATGTTCCGTATCATGGCTTAACCAATGGTGGCATCCCGTTTTATTTATATTTCAAAACATAAATTTTCTCACATATGATTCCACAAAAACCATAGAGGCGGTTGAAAATGAAAAAGCGGAAAACTATATCTATGAAAAAATGTATGACATAACAGATATTATCAAAAAAAATCCTGAAGAAAAGAAATGGTACGCCAATTATGAGGCACAGAATATTATCCCGCCATATATTGGCAGAAAACAGCAGTTTCTCACCTGCGATATTGTAATAACCGATTGTGTCCGTTTTCTGCAGGAAGCAATACTTTTAGGGAAAAAAGTTATCTGGCTGGAAGATTCCCTCCTCAGGCAAAACCCCCTGGAACAAAAAGCCTTTACGAATTTTATAAAAACACATGGGGAAATTCCAAAATCCGATATCAGCCATCTTCCGGAAACGGCAGCAAAAACAACAGAAGCCAAACAGGACATTATGCTCCCCGAGAGGGAAATGTGGAAACAACAAAAAGATATCTGCCTGCCGGAACTTATTTTTGATAAAAATCCTGATTCAGTTCACGGTATATTAAAAGTCATAAACTTCGCTCCCTATGACTGGGATATGAGAAAAAGCCTGCCGTTTATCACTATGAAAAATATGGTAAAAGCCATTGATATTGAACTGTTAAAAATATTTTATTCTTTTACCGGATTTTTCCGAAGCATGGGGTTAAGCACAGGAACCAACGCAAAAGAACTTCATTCTTATAAAAACAGGCACAGGGGACAGAGATGTTTTCTTATTGGAAACGGGCCTTCTCTTACCATTGGCGATTTAGAACTTCTGCACAATGAGGTTACATTTGGATGCAACCGTTTATACAAAATGTTTGAAAAAACCAACTGGCGTCCCACATATTACTGCATGATTGACGCGTTAATTGCAAAATACAGTTCCAGAGATTTGGCGGAAACGGTGGAATGTCCTATGTTTACAAATATCCACACAAAAGATTTAATGAAATATCCGCCAAAACATCTGGTTTTTGCCAGAAACCTTGGGGCAAAACATTATCGGGTGAGCCCTCATTTTGAATCTTACTATGTGCCCTCCGGTGCCACCGTTATGACTTTCATGTTGGAACTCGCCATGTATATGGGATTTACGGAAATTTATCTGCTGGGCGTTGACTGTACTTCCAGCCTTTCTTCTTCCGGGCATTGCGTCAAAGGATATTTTAATGAGGAAATGATAAAAAAGGATGTGGAAAGAATCCGCAGACGTCTGAATAACCCTTCCCTTACAGCAGAACAGGTTGCCGACTATTATTTCAGGCAGTCTACTTCTTCATACACTTTAATCAGGGAATATGCAGATAAACACGGATTTCATATTTACAATGCCACAAGGGGAGGAATGTTAGAGGCATTTGAACGCAGGAATTTAGATGAGGTGGTGAAAAGTATATAAATATGCATAAAAAAACAATATTTCTCTTGTGGCTGTGCATCAGCATATTGGCATCCTATGCCATTGCAGCTATGATTTTAACTCCTTTTGGAAATTTAAATGATTTTTACGATTATGGGAAAGTGTGCGACTACACCATAGACCAGCTAAATTTGCTTACGGATACCCTTGGATTTACAACCCAGGACGGAAAATTAAAGATTGCAGAGGCAAACGCCCAAAAGACTATTTATCTTCGGAATAAGAAAAGAACCTGGTCTTATATTTACATTACACTGGGGGGAATGAATAAAAATTCAACGGAAATTTCCTTAAACTGCTATGATGAAAATTCCCGGTTATTGCATCAAATACAAACGTCCCTTGTTCCCGGGAAGAATGAGATTAACATTCCTCCAACTACAATGTCCTTTTTTACCCTGGATTTTACAGAGCAGCAGGACACTTTATTTTATATTAACAGCATTCGCGTAACAGAACATAAAATGCCGGCTTCTATGCTTCCTTTTTTGTTGCTATATTTTTTTATACTTGCAGTATTTGTTATTTTAGGAATCTTCCTGCTGGCAAAAGGGTATATGCAGACAATGTTTTTATATCTGCAAAAAATTATCCAAAAATGCTTTTTCTTTTTACAGAACATATGGCTGCTATGGGCAAAATATATGCCCAAATTGAAAAATGAATCCGCAAAAAGCCGTATTCGCAAAATATGTTTTTTCATTATTCTTTTTGCCATGGTATTTGTATCTAAATTTTTAAATTATAATGACAAAAATACTTACGGTTTTCTCATTCTTGTTATATGCATCTGCCTTCTTATTGCCGGCAGTACATGCCTAAACCCTGACAGGAAAAAATTTTTATTGAATCCATTACTGCTTTCCTGGCTTGTATACTGCCTGATAATGTGTATTTCTGACTTATGCATCGACAAGAAAATAATGTTTACCGGATACTGGATGCTTTTTGTATGGGGATTCTTTGCCTGGGCATGGGGAAATATGGAAAAACCTGAAAAAATAATAAAGGAATGGACAAATTCTTTTGAGGCTGTTTTTTGGGGAATTGTATTGTTTTGTCTGCTGTGCACGGTGCAATCTTCTTTTTATAAAGGCATATTTAATAATCCCAATACTGTTGGAGAATTTATGAGCATTGCATTGGCGGTCATGTTAGGAAAGCTTTTAGAAACATCCGGTAATAAAATTGGACGGACAGTGACTCTGGCTTTGGCTTTGGATTACATACTGTATTATACCATCATATCACAATGCCGTGCCGCCATGCTGGTAGATGTTATGGTTTTTGCACTGTTTCTAAAAACATGCCGGCATATGAAACATAGCAGTAAAGACATGCAGACAGTAAGAATTGGACTCATATGCATGATTTTATTATGGATTCCAATAAATATCGGAAGTGATTATATTATGGCACATAATCATATATTTTCAGACTATTTTACCGAACAGGATGCCCTGCAAGCCTCTTTAGACGATGTTGCAGCCCCGGAAGATATAATACTCACCGATTATCCTGTTGTTTTTGCGGCAGAACCGGAAACGGAAGAAAATAAAATAGTTTCCAGGTTTAAAAATTCCTTAAATTTAGACCAGTTTACCAGCGGACGCCTTTCTATTTATAAACAATATATCAGTGATTTGAATTTATTGGGGCATTATAAATCTGACCGGGTGGGAGGCATGTCTATTGGCGCCCATAATTCCATACTCATGCTTGGATACCGGTATGGTATTTTTATTATGCTGCCCTATACCCTGCTCATTGTTTACAGTTTAATTTACGGATTTCAGTATATGTTACGTTATAAAGAAAACAAAGACATGTATGGTTTTACTGTATTTACATTGCTGCTTGCATCCATAATATGCGGTTTGTTAGAAAATATTGAACAGCCTATGCGGTATATTCCATGGTTTGTTTTTTATCTCGGCAGTGGTTATTTTTATTACCGCCCTCCGTGTAATACTAACTGACGTTTATTAATCTTGCCTCTTCCGCCGCATCAGGTGCATCCCACATCATCATCACCTGATGCAAAATTTAATCTTCTTCCATTTCCGAAATGTTTTCTTTCCCTATTTTGCCGGCCTCCAATGCCTGATATTCCTGATTCAATTCCCGCAGCAGTTCATCCTCACTCGGCAAATATAATTTATATTTTGAAGCAAAAATATGTGTTTCATTCTCAGGCAGCGTATACTTAACCACAGATTCACTTTTATCTGCACATAACACAATACCAATCGGCGGGTTATCCCCTTCATTCATAAGTTCCCGCTCATAATAATGGACATACATCTGCATCTGACCTAAATCTTGATGTGTTAAATCCCCAACTTTTAAATCTATCAAAACAAAACATTTCAAAATATAATTATAGAATACAAGGTCAATTCTGAAATGACGCCCATCAAAAGTAATTCTTTTCTGTCTGGCAACAAATGAAAACCCCCTTCCAAGCTCTAAAAGAAATTTTTGTAGATGAGTAATCAATGCCTGCTCTAAATCACTTTCATAAAAATCATCATTTGAACTTAAACCAAGAAATTCCAAAACATATGGGTCACGAATAATATCTTCTGGCTTCTTAGCAGGCTCTAATGTTTGAATTTCTGCCGCTACCTGTTCTTTATTTTTACTGGATAATAATCTTTCATAAAAAAAAGAGTTTATTTGCCTTTCAAGCTGTCTGGTGCTCCATTGCGCTTTTACGGCTTCCTGCATATAAAATTCTCGTGCATTATTATTTTCCACCCGCATCAAAAGCCGATAATGCGTCCAACTCAATTCGCTACGCAGCGCGTAGCCATTTGGAAATGTTAAATAAAATTGCCGCATATTCTTCAAATTCGCAACAGTAAATCCTTTACCAAAATCCTGTGTCATTTGTTTTGACAATTCTTTTAATAAGCCAGTACCATATTCTGCTTTATTATTTCCACCCTGCTCTTCTATGATAGATTTTCCAATATTCCAATAGGCTTCTACCATTGCAAAGTTGGCTGTTTGATAGACCTTATTTCTTGCTGTAATTAATATTCGCTTTATTTCATTATAAAATTCATCATTCATAAGAAAACTCCTATCTTTTAACAGCAAATTTATACCCGTGAGCCAAATGATTTGCCAACAGGTATTCTCTGTTTCCAAAAAACAGCAAATCATTTGGCAAATGTGTATGCTCTGGAGTATAAACATCCAGCTATCCGTTTTCCCCATTACCGCGCCAAAAATACTTCCTCACCCCATTCACCCCATAGCAGAAAAACAGCCATACCGCTTTCCACGTAGGGATTCCCATATACTTATATACCCCGTAATGCATTTTTGCCGATTTCAGTTTATTTCTGGATTTTCCCCCCGGGGATAACCGGGATTTAAGAAGAGGCTCGTTAATGCCATAAGCCCTGCCGTATTTTTTTAAAACTCTTAGCCATAAAATATAATCTTCATGCAGCTCATCATGGCACATATAAAACTCCCTTGCCGCCTCTGTTTTCATAAGGACAGAGGAGCAGGGAATACAGTTGGTGTGAAGAAGGGATTTGTAATCCGTCTGCTTGGGAACGCCGATTATTTTTCCGCCGCACATTCCGTCGGAACTCATTAATTCCCTGCCGCTGTACACTAACACCCCGTCTTTTTCCCGTATCAGGGCAAGCTGCTTTTCCAACTTGTCCGGCTCCCACCAGTCATCCCCGTCCAAAAAAGCAAGATATTCCCCCTTAGCCTTGCGGATTCCCACATTCCTTGTTTCCGCCACCCCAAGATTGGTCCTGTTTTTCAAATAACAAATTTCCCTTTTCCTTTCCGCCGTCATAGCTTTGGCCCGTTCCATAACAGCCTCCACCGCCTGTTTTGTATTATCCCCGGAACAATCATCTATCACCAAAATCTCCAAATCTTCTGCCACCGTCTGATCCAAAACAGAACATAACGCTTTTTCAATAAATTTTTCACAATTATATGCCGGAATAATTACTGTTATCATCTATCATCCCAAATCCTTCCCGAAACTCAAGGCTTCTTCAACGCCGTTTTCTGGCCGTCGTCCACACCTTCCGATTTTTCTTTCTGGAACAGTATTTTCACCGTAAGGAAAATCAATTTAATATCCAGCCATATCGTATAGCTTGTAATATAAGTCAAATCTAGCTTTAATTTATCATATGGCACCGTATTATACTGGCCATATACCTGGGCATATCCCGTTAATCCCGCCTTCACCTTTAACCGGAAAGGAAACTCCGGTATTTCTTTGGCATACTCTTCCGTAATCTCCTTCCGCTCCGGCCTGGGGCCCACAAAGGACATATCCCCCTTTAAAATATTAAATAACTGGGGAAGTTCGTCAAAATGGGTTCTGCGGATAAAATGTCCTACGGGAGTGATTCTGTCATCATGGGCTTTTGCCAGCCTTGCCCCGTGTTTTTCGGAATCTACAATCATACTGCGGAATTTTAAAATATCAAACTCCACTCCTCCTATGGTCTGGCGTTTCTGCTTATAAAACACAGGCCCATGGTCATACATTTTAATGGCAAGGGCAATCCCAAGCATTAAGGGAGAACATAAAAGAATCCCTGTTATGGATATGCCTATATCCATACACCGCTTTACAAAAAGCTGACGGTAAGTAAGCCCATTGTTCCTGTACAAAAGCAAAGGACAGTCAAACAAATCAATATTATCTGCATTTCTTATCATAATGTCAGAAATTTTCGGAATGCTGTAACAGCGGACATCTTTCTCGAAACAATATTTAACAAACTGGTTGCGCTCCTCCGCGGGAATATCCCCAATCAGTATGGCGTTATAGTGGAGTATTCTCTCCATAATATCGTCCATTCCCGCACTTAAAGCCACTTTTTCTTTTACATGGTATTTATCTTTTCTGGACTCTAATTTACGGATAATCCGGTCCGGGCTGATATCCCCGTAAATCAGCAGCATCTCATGGGGTGGATAAATAATGGCATAAATCCAACGCATGAAAAGGGCCCACAAAAGCACAACAATAAGGTCTGCCACACACAAAATCCACATAGGGCGGCTGTTTTCCAACAGTTTCCAGTCACCGTTAATCAAGGACAACTGCAGATAGGTAACGGCATTCACACAGAATATGGTGAGTATCTGGGAGTACATAATATCCCAGGTCTTTAAATATCCCACCTTCAATGCCCCAAATGTCCTGGAAAATGCCAGGATAAATATGGCATATAAACCAATCAGCGCCCAGTTTCCCCTGCGCCAGTATTCCACCGGCATCATGTCTTTATAATAATTGTACCAAAGCCATCCATACATTCCGGTCTGTATAAACACAATGAAAAGTTTCGACCAGAACATAATCATTCGTTTTGTCTTTAAGGATGATGATATTTTCATAGCACAACCTCTATTTCTTCAGCATTCTCTTAATCTTATATCTGGTATCAATTTTTGGCGCAATCCACTCTGCCGCTTCCAGACTCATGGTTTCCACTTTTAAATCGATTACAAGAACTCTGTTTTTTTCCGGCAGGGGTGATATAAGAATATTTGGGTCTTTCGTGTCAAACAGGTATTGGTTTTCCCCTAATTTATGTCCATTGCTGACAAAAGGAATCATACCCTCCGGCCCGCCCTTCCAATACAGCTTCCTTATATCCACCGTCACTGCCTCATTACCCGGGTCAATGCGAAGATTCTTCACATCCATGGGGATTTCCGCCTCCATGCTGTACACGCCGTCTAATGCCTCACACCGGTAAAGGAGTATATCCTCCTCCGAAAAACCTGCCCCCCTGTCAAAATAAATTGTTAATGCCTGTCTCCGCTCTATCTCCCGTATTTCATTTAACCCTCTAAGCACCCGTTCTATATGGTATCTTGGCTTTCCTTCCGTAAGGAAAAGCTGCCTTAAAGGGGTATGTCCGGCTAAAATGTATTCCTGAAACTTTTTTTCCATAAGGGAATAAGTTTCCAGTTCTCCGGGGCTAATCCCTGCTTTTTCATACAAGTCCATGTGTCTTAACCTGCTGCGCCCTGCCCCGGCATCCACATAATAATGAAGCATACGGTAAATTACAAAATTAACAGGAATGGGAAAATCAAAAGACCATTCATAATCAATAATTATCCATTCTTTTTTCTCCCCGGCTAAAATAATATTGGGAAGTATCATATCAATATCACAAAAGGGCGCTGCCGTAAGGCTCTCAGGCAGATTTACCCTGCCAAAAACATTTTCAAATTCACCGCTTGTTTCAAATGCCCTCTGGCCTTTGCACTTTCGTATTTCCCCCGCCACACCCAGCAGAAGGTTACATGCCTTTTCTTCTTCCCCTTCTTCCAAGAGTATATCTGCTTCTTCCTCTAAGGAACTTCCGGCTAAAAACTGAAATTCCGCTCCTTCCTCCCGTTCCGTATAACCATTTACAGAAAACCTGGTGCCTGAAAAAAGTTCTGACAATTCTTTGCTGGCTTTTCCCAAAGACCTGATATGGGACAATGCGGCAGCACTGTCTGCCATTTTATAAAGATGTTTTCTCCCGTCATTGGATTTTGTGATAAAGGTTCTTATATTACGTTCCTCACCCCTGTCATTGGAAAACTTTATAAAAAGAATTTCCTCCTGCCGCCTGTTTTTCACTGCCGGTTCCCCGTTTTCAATTACCAGCAGATAAGAATTGGAAAATTGGGGAAACAGCCCTTCCTCTATCAGGGTATTCATTCCCATGCTCTCATCAAACATAAGAAGCCTCTCTTCGTCAAAGTTTCCCACCTGGTCTGCCAGCTCTCCTACTTTTGGCTGGTATTCATCGGAATAAATACTCATGGCAAAACTGTAATCCGGGAAAGGATAGTAAAACTTCCCCCTGCTGCCTGTTTTTCCCAGCATAGTTTCCAATTCCTTTTTAGAGAAACCGGAAATACGTGGATTATTCTCCAAACCTGCATAATAGGTATGGGTTGCCTCTTCTTTGGCTCCTGACAAATACTTTAATCCTATTTTATTTTCTATCCCCAGTATCAGTTTTCCCTTTTCTGTTAAAAGTTCCTTTAAGAATTTGATATATTCCTGTCCCTGTCCTATTCTCCCCCTCACCGGCTGTCCCGGCACAGGGAAAGGCATTTTCAACGGATTCCCGATATTGATAATATAATCAAATTTATCTTTAATATTTTTGCATTCCTCCGGTAATATACAGGTAACATGTTCTGACATTTCTTTTAACTTTTCTTCTATGGCAGGAATCCCGTTTTTTATAAAAAGGACGGAATCTTCTTTTTCCACAGGAAGCCAGGCTATAATATTGCTTCTTAAATACGAAGTTGTAAATACTCCCATAACGCAGCCTTCTTTCATTTACTCTACGGTAATCTTTGTGTTCATATCATAGTATCCCACCGTATTTTTTGTGGATACCACCGTAAGGTTACACACGTCATACAATCTGTGATACACGGTAAATTCCCCGTGGGGATATCCGGTACACCCTAAGGACAAAAGATATTCCCCCCCCTGCAAATCCATGTTCTGCCGAAAAGAAATAATCTGCACGTCCCCTGCCTTTTTGGGAGTAACCTCTATCTTTTCAAACATGGTGTTGGTGCCGCAAAGTTCGATTCCCAACAGGTTTTTAAAAGAAAAGGCAAAGATAGGCTCTGCAATATCCTCATGAAAATATACTTTCATTTTCACTGTCATCGCCGTGCCTTTCTCAATGACATTGGTATACCTGTCATGTTCATCCAAAAATGCAAAATCTACAATTTCCGCTTTTTTACTGCCATATTCCAACACTTCCGGGTTAATGGGAAGGGTGCTCCGCCACAGATTTTCCCCGCTTCCCTGGTCCCATGCGGTTTTTCCCTGTTCTTCATCATCATCCAACTGGTTTACCAGCACACGTTTGTACATATCCACCGCCTCTTTCGGCGTCCCTTCAAAAAGCTTATGCCCTTTATTCAAGAGAATTGCCCTGTCACAGTATTTTGTAATACTGCCTAAATCGTGGCTTACAAACAGTATGGTCTTCCCCATCTTTTTAAATTCTTCAAATTTATGATAACATTTAGACTGGAAAAATACATCCCCCACAGAAAGCGCCTCATCCACAATTAAGATTTCCGGGTCGATATTAATTGCCACGGCAAAGGCAAGGCGGACAAACATACCGGAGGAGTATGTTTTTACAGGCTGGTTTACAAAATCCCCAATATCCGCAAAATCCAGGATATCCTGTAAGCGTTCGTCAATCTCCTCCTTGGTGAAGCCAATCATGGTTCCGTTTAGGTACACATTCTCAATGCCGGTATATTCCATGTTAAACCCTGCCCCAAGCTCTAACAACGCGGAGATTCTCCCGTCTACCGTCACCTGGCCCTGGGTGGGATTTAACACCCCGGTAATAATTTTTAAAATGGTGGATTTCCCGGAACCGTTTGTCCCGATAATACCCACCGTCTCTCCTTTTTTTATCTGAAAATCCAGGGCATCTAAGGCAAAATGTTCCCGGTAGCACTTCTTTTTTGTTAAATTTAAAGCGTCTTTTAACCTGTCCCGCTGCCTTCCGTAAAGACGGTAGACCTTGCTTACCTTATCCACCTTAATTGCAATATCACTCATATCCTGCCTTCCTATCTTACAGCACATCTGCAAAATGCATCCTGAGTTTCCGAAATACATAATTACCCAACAGTATAAAGCAAATTGTCACTGCCCAAAAATACAAAGTCATCTGCCACCGCTGCCAAAATGCCGTCTTTTGCAGCAGGGAATCCCGATATCCCACTACAATATAATAAAGAGGGTTCAGCTTTAATATAAACTTTAACGCGGGCCCGATATCCATGGTATCCATATTCCACATAATGGGCGTTGCCCATACCCCTACCTGAAGCACAATATTAATAATCTGGTTTAAATCCCGGAAAAATACCACAAGTGCGCTGGTGAGATAACACAGCGCCAGTACAAATATATACATGCTCACAGAATAATATAAAATCTGAATACTGTACAAATCCGGCAGATATCCAAACAGGGCAAAAAACACCAATGTAAATGCCAGAAAGAACAGATGTACAAACAATGCGGAATTTACCTTTACAATGGGTAGAATATCAATCCTAAACACAACTTTTTTTACCAGATAGGAATAATCCAAAAGAGCCCTGGTGCCGCCGCTTAACGCCTCGCTGAAAAAGAACCAGGGGACTAAACCTGCCATAAGCCATAACACATAGGGGATATCCGTACCGGAAGGGTCCTGCACTGCAGCGGGCTTAAAACCTTTCTGAAAGACAAACCAGTATACAAAAATGGTGATTACAGGCTGGACAAATGCCCAGATAATCCCCAGGTAGGAACCTGCAAACCGGGTTTTAAAATCGTTGACGGAAAGTCTGGTAATCAGTTTCCTGTTCTCATATGCCACAAAAAGGTTTAACCCCTGTTTTTCCTTATTCACTGCCATAAAAATTTCCTCTTATCTTTTGCGGGAGGAGACGTAATCTTTTATGCCGCCCCAGGCTTTATCCTTATCAGCCAAAATCAGGTCTGCCTCACCCATTCCTTCCGGCATGGGCCACTGCACACCAATTTCCGGGTCGTTCCACAAAAGCCCACCCTCGTCATTGGGATGGTAAAAATCCGTCACTTTGTAGCAGAACTCCGCATAATCGCTTAACACCACAAATCCATGGGCAAATCCCTTGGGAATAAAAAACTGTTTTTTGTTTTCTGCGGTTAAAACAACCCCGAACCATTTTCCAAAAGTCTCTGAGCCTTCCCGCAAATCCACTGCCACGTCAAACACTTCCCCGCTTACCACACGAACCAGTTTGTCCTGGGGATAGTTAATCTGAAAATGAAGGCCCCGCAGCACTCCCTTTTTGGAGGCAGACTGATTGTCCTGGACAAACTGACAGTCAATGCCTGCTTCTTTAAAATCGTTATAATTATATGTCTCCATAAAGTATCCCCGCTTATCTCCAAAGACAGCAGGTTCAATTACTTTTAATCCTGCAATTTTGTTGCAATTATCAGTCACTTTAATTTTTCCCATAATTAAATCTCCTGTTAATTTATCTTTTTTTGTATTACAATCCTTCCGCCACATCAATGAGGTACTGGCCATAATCTGTTTTTAACAAGGGCTGTGCCAGCTTCACCAACTGCTCTTTATCAATAAATCCCCGTTTATAAGCGATTTCCTCAATACAGGATATATAGAGCCCCTGGCGTTTCTGGAATGCTGACACGAAATCCGCCGCCGCCAAAAGCATATCATGATTTCCTGTGTCAAGCCAGGCAAAGCCCCTGCCTAAAGTTTCCACGGACAATGTGCCCCGTTTTAAATATTCGTTGTTGACGCTGGTAATTTCAATTTCCCCTCTGGCAGAAGGTTTTATGTTTTTTGCAATATCCACCACGTCATTGTCATAAAAATAAAGTCCCGGCACTGCATAGTTGGATTTTGGCTTTTGAGGCTTTTCCTCAATGGATAATGCTTTTCCATTCTCGTCAAACTCCACCACACCGTATTCCCTGGGGTCTTTTACATAATATCCAAAGATTGTGGCTCCCGGCGTGCTCTCTGTCCGCTCCGCCGCAGACTTTAACACCCTGGAAAAACTCTGTCCGTAAAAAATATTATCCCCCAGCACTAAGGCAACGGAATCTTTTCCGATAAATTTTTCTCCGATAATGAAAGCATCCGCCAAACCTCTGGGCTCTGTCTGAATCTCATAGGAAAATTCCATGCCAAGCTGCTCTCCGGAGCCTAACAATTCTTTAAACACCGGCAAATCCCTGGGGGTAGAGATAATCAATACATGCCGGATTCCCGCAAGCATCAGTGTAGACAATGGATAATAAATCATGGGCTTGTCATACACCGGCATAATCTGTTTGCTGATTGCCTTTGTTAATGGGTACAGGCGGGTTCCCGCCCCCCCTGCTAAAATAATGCCCTTCATAGTAATCCTCCTTATATGACACAAGAAAGAAGGCTTATGGCTCTCTCCCCTAAACCTTCTTTGTTTTTATACTGCTATCTGTTTTGGTACATATCCTGGTAATACTTCTGATAATCTCCGCTTGTCACATTCTCCATCCATTCCTCATGCTCAAAGAACCAGGCAATGGTCTTTTTTATTCCGTCTTTAAACATGGTTTCCGGCTCCCAGCCGATTTCCGCCTTAATCTTGTCCGGGGCAATGGCATACCTTCTGTCATGGCCTTTTCTGTCCTCCACATAGGTAATCAGGTCTTTGCTTACAAGTTTCCTTCTCTCGTCATCTTCCGGCAGCATCTCCAGAAGTGTATCAATAATAATCTCAATAATCTCAATATTCTGCTTCTCATTATGTCCGCCGATATTGTAAGTTTCCCCTAATTTTCCCTTCTCCTGCACCATATCGATTCCCTTGGCATGGTCGTCCACATACAGCCAGTCACGAACATTCTTTCCGTCACCGTAAACCGGCAGTTTCTTCCCGTGAAGGGCGTTATTGATAATGAGAGGAATCAGCTTCTCCGGGAACTGGTAAGGCCCGTAATTGTTGGAACAGTTGGTAATATTTGCCGGAAAATGATACGTGTCAATATATGCCTTTACAAGGAAATCAGAAGATGCCTTGCTGGCAGAATAGGGGCTGTGGGGATCATAGGGGGTTGTCTCATAAAAATATTCCCCCTCCTCCTCTAAGGAGCCGTAAACTTCGTCTGTGGACACATGGAGGAACTTCTTTCCCTCTTTAAATGAGCCGTCCTCCAACTCCCATGCCGCTTTGGCGCAGTTTAACATGACTGCCGTTCCAAGGACATTTGTGGTAACAAAAACTTCCGGGTTCTTAATGCTTCTGTCCACATGGCTTTCCGCAGCAAAATGCACTACCCTGTCTATGTCATTTTCCTTAAATATTTTCATAATGGCATTTTTGTCCGTAATATCCGCCTTTATAAAAGTATAATTATCTCTATCTTCAATATCCTTTAAATTTTCAAGGTTGCCTGCATAGGTTAATGCATCCACATTGATAATCCGAATTTCATTGTCATATTTGCGGAACATGTAATGGATATAATTTGAACCGATAAATCCTGCTCCTCCTGTTACCAGATAAGTCCTCATGGCAAACGCCTCCTTTTTCTTTTTCCAATTTTTGTATTATAGCATCATATGCAAAAAAACACAAGCAGGGCCCTTTAGGAGCGGACAAATATTTTTAGATATATATTTGCCGCAAAATTCCTGCACTTACGAATAAATACGCTTCTTTTAATATCGGAATCTGTTAAATGCAGTTCCTTTTTAAATTTGTTTACAAGATGGATGTGCTCTTTCACATAAATATCCGTCTTATCTCCTGCCATAACTTCCCCGGTGTTAGAATCGTTCCGCACCCGGAAATAATTCAGGGGTTCGTGAATAATATATACATCTCCAAGACATGCCAGGCTCACCCAGAAATCATAGTCCAAAATATAGGTGTACCAGGTGTCAAATCCCTTTACTTTCTCTAAACTGCTTCTTCGGAATGTATTGGCAAGAGGGGCCCCAAAATAATTTTTCAGGAAAAAACCTTCCCTTGCAATTTTTTTCCCGTTTGTTAAGCCGCTTGTCTTATACCGCTTATAAAATCCCTTGGGCTTTCCCTTTAAATCAAAAAGCTGGGTGTCGCTTTCCGCCAGCACCGCTTTGGGGTTTTCTATTAATGCCCCCACTTCTTTTTCCAGACAGTCTTTCCTTAACATATCATCGGCACAGATAAGTTTGATAAACTCACCATTGCATTTGCCAAGACAGTTGTTCCAGTTTCCCGACATACCAAGATTTTTCTCGTTTTTATACAATTTTATCCGGGAATCCTTAATGCTTTCCACGACTTCCACCGTATTATCTTTTGATTTATCATCACAGATAATCAGTTCCAGATTGGAATAAGTCTGTGATAAAATCGATTCAATGGTTTCTTTAATGTATGCCCCATTGTTATATGCAGGTATACATACACTTACCAGTGGCTGCTCCATAAAACACTCCTTTTTATTTTTCCTGCAAAACGCCGCTGTCAAAATAATATTTCAAAGCGTCATGCCAGTCTGCCATTACAAATTTATCCCCTGCCACCAAACGCAGCATATAGTTGTCCAGCACAGAATATTCCGGTCTTTTTGTGGGAGAATTATATTCCTCTGATGTAACATATTTTACCTTGGTATTTTTTCCTGCCATCTTAAAAATTTCCACTGCAAAATCCGCCCAACTGCACTGCCCTTCACAGGTGGCATGGTATGTGCCGTAATTTTCCGTAGGCTCTAAGAAATGTATCATTTTTGCCAGTTCCACGGCACTGGTGGGAGAACCGTACTGGTCGGAAACTACGGTGACGGTATCATGGCTTTCAGAAAGTTTTAACATGGTCTTTACAAAATTCTTGCCCTCCCCGTACAGCCATGCAGTGCGGAAAATAAAATGTTTCCGGGAAAATTCCTTTACAAAATTCTCCCCTTCCAGTTTCGTCTTGCCGTAAGCGCTGATAGGGCCAACCTCGTCAAACTCCGTAAGTGGCTTTGGGGAAGTGCCGGGAAATACATAATCCGTGGACACATGAATGAGTTTTGCCCCTGTCTTTTCCGCTGCAATGCTTAAATTCCTGGGGCCAATGGCATTAATCTGATATGCCAGATCCCACTGGGTCTCACAGGCATCCACATTCGTGTGCGCCGCGCAGTTTATAATAACCTGGGGTTTTTCTTTTTCCACCAGGGAAACAACTGCTTCTACATCTGTGATATCCAAAGGGACCACCCCCTCCCCTTCCATCACGTCCGTGTTGATAAATGTAACATTCTCTTTTGCATATTCTTTACGGATAGCTCTCCCCAACTGTCCGTTACATCCTGTTACCAGAATTTTTTTCATGTTTTAAACCTCTTTTCTTTCTAAAATGTATTATAGCATCCTGTTTAATAAGAACAATCCCCTGACCACCCAGTTATCTAAATTGCTCTGACGATACCAGTCATGGTTTAGCAAAATGGTAAACCGGCCCGGAAAATGCTCTGCCTCTAAAATATCATTTACCAGCTTATCTTTCTTAGGGTTGCTGTGGTAAAAATGCTTAAAATCGGAAAGCTGCTTTTTTAAATCCCCGTGGCGTTTCTTTAAATCCCTGCTTTTAGCCTTTATCATTGCCCATGCTGAACCGCTGGCCCCCACTTCATTTCCCTGATGCT
>CANRJF010000006.1 GCA_947630855.1 uncultured Lachnospiraceae bacterium | reverse complement strand
AAAGCAAAAGTAAAAATTAAAGTGAAATAAAAAATAACAATTAAAAAGGCAAATAATAAACAGGGATATTTTCAAAATGTATTTGACTGAATATATCCCTGTTGCTGTTTGATTTGAGAATATGACTGTATAAATGATAATAAAAAAAATCATAGGTTGACATTCTTAGAAATGATGTTATAATTTAACTATAAATCCATTTTGTGAAATTTAGTTTCACATTATGGAACAAAGGGTTTTTATGTTTCACTATAAATTTTCAGGAAAAGGAGATTACTATGAACAAGGTATTAGAAGAGTTTTCCAAAATCGGTATTATCCCGGTAATCGCATTAAACGATGCGGCTGACGCAGAGCCTTTGGCAAAGGCATTGATTGACGGCGGGCTTCCCTGTGCAGAAGTTACATTCCGTACGGATGCGGCAGAAGAGTCCATCCGCATTATGGCAAGCAAATTCCCGGAGATGTTAGTAGGAGCCGGAACCGTGCTTACTACGGAACAGGTGGACAGAGCAGTGAACGCCGGAGCAAAATTTATTGTAAGCCCGGGGTTAAATCCGGATGTTGTAAAATACTGCGTGGACAAGAATATTCCTATCACACCGGGATGTGCAAATCCCAGTGACGTAGAACAGGCGATAAAACTTGGTCTTGAAGTAGTAAAGTTCTTCCCGGCAGAGGCAATCGGCGGGCTTCCTGTAATTAAGGCAATGGCAGCTCCCTACACAAAGATGAAATTTATGCCTACCGGTGGAATCAATGCAAAAAATATTAAGAATTATCTTGATTTCAAGAAGATTATTGCATGTGGCGGAAGCTGGATGGTAAACGGCGATATGGTAAAGGCAAAAGACTGGGAGGGCATTACAAGGCTTACAAAAGAGGCAGTTGCTACCATGCTTGGATTTACCATTAAACATGTGGGTATTAACAATCAGAGCGAAGCAGACGCACAGGATGAAGCAGATAAATTTGCATCTATCTTCGGTGTGGAGAAGGCAGTGGGCAACAGTTCCATCTTCGTAAATAAAATGGTTGAGATTATGAAAGGCCAGGGCAGGGGCGCCAACGGACATATTGCTATTGGAACAAATTATGTTGACCGTGCCGTATATCATTTGGAGAAACGCGGTTTCAAATTTGATGAATCCTCCAAGACATATAATGATGACGGTTCCATGAAGTTTGTATACTTTGCAGACGAGATTGGCGGGTTTGCAGTACATTTAATTGAGAATAAATAATTTCCTAAATAGTTTTGCCAATTTCTAATCCTAAATTTATACTTATATATTTGAAAAAGATGCCGGTTTTTTGGCATCTTTTTCATTTGGGATAAAAAGATTGGTATCTTTCTAATTTTTATTCAATATGTTCAACATGGGTTCTTAAATAATCAAAATATTTTTGTCCGTCATCTTCTCCGTCCTCATCAGGCTCAAATATTTCTTTCCCCTCCATCATATATGCCCTGAGCAAATATTCTGTGGCGTTCTCTTCATCGCCAATTTCTAAACAGCATTCACCCAATCGGAGCATGATAAATGGATTTTCATAGCCCTCGCCGCTCATATTTCCGCGTGCTTTGTCAAAGCATTCGTGTGCTTTTTGGTATTGTTTCTTTTGGAAATAAACATCGCCAATGGCGGCTAAAAACCATATGGTTTCGCTGTAAAATTGTTGCGGTTCTGGTATTAGCTTCAGCGCCTCTTGCCATACCTGTACGGCTTCCTCGTATTCTTCGTTTTTCTCAAGTTGGTTGCCTCTTTCAGCTAATTCATCCAACCTGGCTTTGGTTTCCGGCGTTATTTCGTCAAACTCTGCTTTATCTTTTTTTTCTTTTTTGAAAATAATCCCATAAAAACACTTCTCCTTTCCGCTCCTATTGCTTTCATTGTATTCTTGTCAAAAGTTACAATTTCAATGCCGCTTTTTCCTGCTCTATTAAAGACACATCCGCACATTTATGGAGTCCGCCAGCGGCTGAATTACCATTCTTTTCCAACCTTAACTTTTTCGTTTTTATATTTTCTGATTACTTCCATCATATCCCTGCTTTTTTTGATGCTTTTCTGCAATTCAATCTCATCCACCTTGTAATCAGGATCAGGCGAAAAAACTTCCAAGGGTTCAAAACTGTATACCAAATCGTTCAATGATGTTTTGCTCATATAGAATGCACCTTCCTTTCTTTTACCTGTAAAACAATCCTGTCTCGCTGCACTTTGCCAAAAATTCCAACGAT
The DNA here is from genome assembly GCA_947630855.1 of uncultured Lachnospiraceae bacterium. GTDB lineage: Bacteria > Bacillota > Clostridia > Lachnospirales > Lachnospiraceae > Roseburia_B. The sequence goes on along the minus strand of CANRJF010000006.1, from coordinate 52,206 downwards.
GCCATATATATTTCCATGCTGGAAGAATTCCTGTTTATTCTGCCCACGCATTCCCGGAACAGCCCAAAAACTTTGTCGTAATCAAAATCTTTATCCCTTTTCAGATAATGGACGGTACCCTGGTTGGAAACCACAGTCATTACTTCTATCATCGGATGTTGGACAAAAAACTGAATATCCTGTAACGAAAATGTTTGCGTTGATGGATGATTATGCAAAAGCACAATCGCAACCGATTTCCTGGATACAATCATATGGTTTGACAACGTATCAGACAGGACATCAACATCATGCTCCGTTCCCAGTGCCACGCCAAAATTATGCAGAGGGTCAGGATTTTCTAAATCACAGGTTATAGCAACTTCATTGCTGTCATTGCTTTCTTTTGAGATAACCAGCACATCCTTTGCCAATTCCTGCATGATTTGGCTCTGCTCTTTTGTAAATCCAAAATATTCAACGAATGGAACTTTACTAATGGCAACATCTGTAATATATACTTTTTTATCCCGTTTCTTTGCCTGTTCTAATTCATTTGGATAATTATCAATTGTCAACGCATTTTCTCCTTCAAATTTCCTGATTATCATTATAACAAATTTCTGACTAACACACAAACATTTCTTGGCAATGTATCCGCTTTTGTCTGGATTGTGCTTTTTTTTCTTCGTATGTTTACATTTAATTCGCCATTACACAGCCCATTTCCCGCGGGAATAAAAATATAAAAATCTGCACATACTACCGGAAAACGTTAAAAGGAGTATGTGCAAGATGAAATGTTTTTTAGAAATTGAGGAAATATTTGCCCGTGAAATCATGGATTCCAGGGGAAATCCTACTGTGGAGACAGAGGTGGTGGTAAAACGAAGAGGGGACAGGCACTTGTTTGTAGGATGTGCCGCAGTACCCTCCGGGGCATCCACAGGCAGATTTGAAGCAGTAGAGTTAAGGGACGGAGACAAACGCTACGGCGGCGCCGGAGTAAAGAAAGCAGTCTCCCATATCAATGATAAAATTGCCAAAGAACTTGTGGGAAAAAACGCCTTAAACCAGAAAAAAATCGATGAGCGGCTGATAGAATTAGACGGTACGGACAATAAGAAAAGGTTGGGGGCAAATGCCCTCCTGGGTGTTTCCATGGCGGTGGTAAAAGCCGCTGCCGCCGCGTTGGAACTGCCCTTATACCTGTATTTAGGGGGGGTATACGCCCATCAGCTTCCCGTACCCATGATGAATATTTTAAATGGCGGAAAACATGCGGAAAATACCGTAGACTTTCAGGAATTTATGATTATGCCCGTTCATGCAGGCAGCTTTTCCGAAGGCCTGCGGATTTGCAGTGAAGTGTACCATACATTAAAACGCCTTTTAAAGGAAAAAGACTTATCCACCGGAGTAGGGGATGAAGGGGGATTTGCCCCGGATTTAAAAGATGCCAGGGAAGTCTTATCCTATCTTATGGAAGCGGTAAAAGAGGCAGGCTACAAGCCGGGAGAAGATATCTGTTTTGCCATGGATGTGGCGGCAAGTGAGCTGTACCAGGAAGAAACAGGCATGTATTATTTCCCCGGGGAGAGCAAAATGCGGGGAGAAAAAGTTTTGCGTGACGACCAGGAAATGATTGATTATTACGTGCAGCTTTTACAGGAATTTCCCATATTCTCCATTGAAGACGGACTGGCGGAAGACGACTGGGAGGGATGGAAAAAAATGACGGAACGGCTGGGAGATAAAGTCCAGTTAGTGGGGGACGATTTGTTTGTCACCAATCCCAAACGTTTGGAGGCGGGAATTAAAATTCCGGCGGGCAATGCAATTTTAATAAAAGTAAACCAAATCGGAACCGTATCCGAAGCATTGGAGGCAATTAAAATTGCCCAGCGGGCAGGGTACAAAACAGTTATTTCCCACCGTTCCGGGGGAACGGAAGACACCTTTATTGCGGATTTGGCAGTTGCGGTCAATGCCGGGCAGATAAAAACAGGAGCTCCCTGCCGCAGTGAGCGGGTGGCAAAATATAATCAGCTCCTCCGCATTGAACAGGAGCTGGGGCAGACGGCAAAATATTCCCTGTAAACGGTCAGTGGTTTTTTTTGTTAATAAATGTTGTGTGCATCTTTGAGTACACAATTACCTGGCTGTGGTACAGGCTGAAATACCCGGAAAGCATATAGCTGAAAGCGCAGGCAAGGAGGTAAAAAGGCATGCCTTCATAGCCGAACATCTCAAAACTGATAAGCAGAGAAGAGATGGGGCAGTTGGTTACGCCGCAGAATAAGCTGACCATTCCAACGGCGGCGCACAGACTGGGGGAAAATCCAGTCAGGTTTCCAAAAAGGCATCCGAAGGTAGCCCCGATAAAGAAGGTGGGAACAATTTCCCCGCCTTTAAAACCTGCCCCCAAAGTCAGGGAGGTAAAAAGGATTTTTAAAAGGAAAGCGGCAGGAAAAACCGTTCCGGCAAGGGCTTTTACAATAATGTGCACCCCTGTGCCGTTATAGTCCTGGCAGCCTGTTAAAATAGTGAGGACTACCACAATCGCCCCTCCTGCCATGGCGCGCAGGTAGGGGTTTTTAATATATTTTTTGTAAAGTTCCTGGGATTTGTGCAGGCATACGCAGAAAAGGCCGCTGACTATGGCGCACAAAAATGCTAAAACAACTGTAATGCAAGCGGTTTTTATGGTAAAATCAGGTATACCGGATATGCCAAAGACATGCTCGGACAAGCCAAAATAGGATGCCACGCCGTAGCCCACAAAAGAGGAGAGTACACAGGGCACAAGGGCGGAATAGTGCATAATCCCCACGCTCACCACTTCCATGGAAAATATGGCGGCCGCCATAGGCGTTCCGAACAGTGCGGAAAAGGCAGCGCTCATGCCGCACATCATTAAAAGGTGGTTGTCTTTTTCATTTAATTTTAAAAAACGTCCCAGGGAACCTCCGATGCTTCCCCCCAACTGCAGCGCGGCGCCTTCCCGTCCCGCAGAACCCCCGAAAAGATGGGTGATAATAGTGGCAAAGAAAATGGAAGGAGCCATTTTAAGGGGAACTTCATCCTTGGACTGGATGGCGGAAATCACCAGGTTTGTGCCGGCGTCATTTTCATTTTTCAGAAGATGGTAAATGCCTACAACCAAAAGGCCCGCAAAAGGCAGAAACAAAATAATAAAGCCGTGTTCAAGGCGGGTGGAGGTGGCAATGTTCATAAGCACACAGAAAGCGCAGCCTACAAGCCCTACGATAATGCCGCATAAAATGGGATACACAATCATTTTTACAATACGGGGAACAGAGGATAAAATGTTTTTTAACTGATTTTTCAAATTCTCTTTCATAACAATCTCCTTGGTAATCATTTTGGCAAAGTCTTATTATTTTATAGTAAACGCGCTTACTTAATGCGTTTACTATACATTACAATACTATCACTAATTCATAAAATTCACAAGAAAGGAAATATATGGAACAGTCACTTTTGGAAAAACTAAAAGTTATTACACCGGAGGAACAGAAAATATTACAGGAAAAGGGCAGCGTGGAAATGAGCCTTTACACTTCAGATTCCAAATTTGTGGTGGACAGGAAAAAAATGCTGGAAAGAGGCAAACTTATTGATATCCGTACCCATACACGCTTTGTACATTTTCCCCGGCACAGCCACAATTACATAGAAATCATCTATATGTGTTCCGGCTCCACCACCCATATCATCCACAATAATACCAGGGTAGAATTAGAGCAGGGAGACCTGTTGTTTTTAAATCAGAATGCCGTCCATGAAATTCTGCCCGCAGGGTTTGATGACATTGCGGTGAATTTTATTGTGATGCCGGAGTTTTTTGACATTGCATTTGAGATGATGGAAGAGGAAAATGTGGTGAGGGATTTTTTTGTGGAGGCCCTTAAGCAAAAGAAAAACGGAATGGATTATATCCATTTTCGGGTGTCGGATATTCTGCCTGTCCAGAATTTAATAGAAAATATGATTTGGTCGCTGGTAAATAAACAGGCATATAAACGGAATATCAATAAGATTACCATGGGTCTTTTAATTGTACAGTTGTCCGGCCATATGGACAGAATCTGTTATGGAGACGCCGGGCAGTATGAGAAAAATCTTATGTTTTCCGTTTTGCAGTATGTGGAGGAAAATTATAAGGACGGAAGCCTTGGGGAGCTTGCCCAGATACACAATCAGTCCTTATGCGGCATCAGCCGTTTTATAAAAAAACAGACGGGAATGACCTTTAAAGAACTGATAATGCAGAAAAGGTTAAGCCAGGCTGCATTCCTCCTTAGCACAACAAAACTTACGGTGGAGGATATCATTGCGGCAGTGGGATATGATAATTCCAGTTATTTCCACAGGATTTTCCGGGAAAAATACGGGATGACCCCCAGGAAGTACCGTCTGGAAAAACTTGTGCCCATGCCGCGTTCGGCACAAATGGCCATGAAAAAGGGCACAAGTACAGGATGTACACATGCCGCAGGCGGCATGGCGCGTGTACGTTCTGCGCAGCAGGTGCGCAGAACTGTCAATTAAGTTCTTTTTTCATACTTGCAAATAAGGACGGTATTTTTATAAAACTACGTCCTTATTTTATTGGGGGAAATCATGTAAAATAAGTACAACGAACAGGGGCGGGAAAGGAGAAGACATGGGGAATTACTATTTAGCAATTGATATTGGGGCGTCCAGCGGAAGGCATATGTTAGGATACAGAAAAGAAGGCAGGATTGTTTTAGAGGAAATTTACCGTTTTGAAAATGGGCAGACAAAACAGGGGAGCCACCTTTGCTGGGATTTTGAAAAGTTGTTTCAGGAAATATTAACAGGCATAAAAAAGTGCAGGGAAATACATAAAATCCCATGCAGTATGGGAATTGATACCTGGGGCGTAGATTTTGTGCTTTTGGATGATAAGGATGAGATGTTAGGGGAATCCGTGGGCTACCGGGACAGCCGGACCAACGGCATGGACGAAGAAGTTTATAAAATCATATCCGAAGATAAGCTGTACCAGCGCACAGGAATCCAGAAAGCCATTTTTAACACCATTTATCAGTTGATGGCAGTGAAAAAGGAGAATCCGGAATATATGCAGAAGGCAAAAGCCATGCTGATGGTGCCTGATTACTTTAACTTCCTTTTAACGGGAGTGAAAATGCAGGAGTACACCAATGCCACCACAAGCCAGCTTGTAAGTCCCCTGACAAAAGACTGGGATTATGAGCTGATTGATATGTTAGGATTTAACAGGGATATGTTTCTTCCCATTCAAATGCCAAAGACGGTGGTAGGCCATTTTACGGAAGAGATTCAGAAAATCGTGGGGTTTGACTGTGAAGTTGTGCTTCCGGGAACTCACGATACCGCATCCGCAGTTCTTTCCGTTCCTGCCAATGATGATGATTTTCTCTACATAAGTTCCGGCACCTGGTCTTTAATGGGAATTGAGTTAAAAGAGGCAAACTGTTCTTTGGAGAGCAAACAGGCAAACCTTACCAATGAAGGGGGTTTTGACTATCGGTTCCGTTTTTTAAAAAATATTATGGGTCTTTGGATGATTCAGAATGTGAAAAAGGAACTGGGCAATAAGTACAGCTTTGGGGAGCTTTGTGAAATGGCGGCAGAGTGTAATGATTTCCCTTCCAGGGTAGATGCAAATGACGACTGTTTCTTAGCCCCGGAGAATATGACTGAACAGATACGGGATTACTGCAGAAAGGCAGGCGGGAGAGTGCCTGAGACTGTGGGGGAGATTGCGGCAGTTATCTACAACAGCCTTGCTATGTGTTATGCCAAAACTGCAAAGGAGATAGAAGAAATCACGGGAAGAACTTACGGCAGAATCCATATTGTGGGAGGCGGGGCAAATGCAGAGTATTTAAACCGGCTTACGGCAGAATACACAGGAAAAGAAGTACATGCAGGGCCTGTGGAGGCAACGGCAATCGGCAATATTACTGCCCAGATGTTAAAAGCAGGAGAATTTAAGACGGTGGAGGAGGCAAGGACTGCCATCTACGAATCTTTTGAAATTAAAAAATATAAATTTTAAATAAAAAAGGAGAAGGCTATGAATGTAAAAGAGAGATACGAAGCGGCAAAAGAAGTATACAAAGAATATGGAGTGGACACGGATGCTGCCATTGCCAGGTTAAAAGACATTCCCGTTTCCCTGCACTGCTGGCAGGGGGATGACGTGATTGGTTTTGACCATGACGGCCCGCTTACCGGGGGAATCCAGACAACGGGAAATTATCCGGGAAAAGCAACGACGCCGGAGCAGCTTATGGCGGATATTGATATGGTTTTAAAACTCTGCCCCGGAGCAAAGAAATTAAATCTCCATGCAAGCTATGCTATTTTTGAAAACGGGGAGTTTGCAGACAGGGATAAACTGGAGCCCAGGCATTTTAAGAAATGGGTGGATTTTGCAAAAGAAAGAAACATGGGACTGGATTTCAACCCCACATTTTTCTCCCATCCCAATATAAAAGACGGTCTTACATTGTCAAGCCCGGATGAAAAAATCAGGAAATTCTGGATTGACCACGGCAAGGCATGTATCCGCATTTCCAGCTATTTTGCAGAGGAAACAGGCATACCTTGTGTCATGAATATCTGGACAGGGGACGGGTTTAAGGATGTTCCCGCCGACAGGATGGGGCCGAGAATGCGTTACAAAGAGGCTATTGAGGAAATATTATCCGAGCCCTACGATTTCAATAAAGTAAAACCCTGTGTGGAGTCTAAGGTATTTGGCATCGGCGTAGAGTCCTACACTTCGGGAAGCGCAGAATTTACATTGAGCTTTGCATCTTTACATAAAGATAAATGCCTGCCGTTAATGGATAACGGGCATTACCATCCCACAGAGGTAGTTTCCGATAAGATTCCCGCACTTTTATGTTTCTTCCCGGAATTAGCCCTTCATGTTACAAGGGGTGTGCGCTGGGATTCGGACCATGCGGTTATTTTAGATGACGAGACAAAGGAGATTGCAAAAGAAATTGTCCGCTGTGATGCCTTAGACCGTGTATATATTGCCCTGGATTTCTTTGATGCCAGCATTAACCGTATCAGTGCATGGTCAGTGGGATTCCGCAGCCTGCAGAAGGCGCTGCTGGCAGCTATGTGCACGCCTCACAAGGAGTTAAAGAAGCTTCAGGATGAAGGCAGGTTTACGGAACTTATGGCAAAACAGGAGGAGGTAAAGATGCTTCCTGTGGGAGATGTGTGGAATTATTACTGTGAAACCTGCGGTGTTCCCACGGAAAATCAGTGGTTTAACCAGGTGGAAGCTTACGAGAAAGATGTTCTTTCAAAACGTGCTTAGTCATACTTATATTGCTATTTTTCTTTTCATACATTATATAGAAAAACAGAGCCGCGTATTTATGCGGTTCTGTTTTTTGTACAATACTTGCCTTGCAATCATTGGAAAAACAATATAGAATATATGGAAAGACAAGTTTTACGGTTACGAATGAAAGGGGATATTCATGGGAGCATATATATCGGCACATGTGGTAATTGATGCAAAGTATGATATCAAATTATGTGATTACCAGTTTACGCAGATGGTGGGAAAAAGAAATTTCGGATATTTTGGTTTCAGTATTCATCCCGACGATTTACCAGATTTTAAGGCTGCAGCCGATTCATTACAGTACGGGGAAAATAAAGAACTGGTATTTCACCTTTTGATGGCAGATGAATCCTATCAGTCTGTGGCGGCAAGGCTTTATTATGCCACTGAAAGCGAAGCCCAGAGAGGAATAATTTCTGTCCGGCTGTTTAATCTGGAAGTTTTGGATTCTTATGTTTCGGAGACGGAGGAGAAGATTTTAGAATTATCCACATACCTGACCCTGACAGGAGGTTTTACCTTTTCCTATGACAAGACAACGGATTACCTGGTGATTGAAGACCTTACTTCCGGCAGTGAGATGGAATTGTATTCCGGCACCTTACAGGACTGGAAGGCGCATGTGGAAGAATTTGAAATGTCAAAAGAAGCAGGTAAAAACCTGGAAGATATGTATGTTCACCTGCAGAACGGGAAAGACAAGTTTGCCACCCACATATCCTTTGGGAAGCCGAAAAAAGGAACCATTACCATGTTAAGCCCGGAGATGTTGAAATATTCTTTTTTTGTATCCGGCAAGCATGTGGCAGTGGATAATAAAGACATGGTTTACGGCTTCATTTCCTTGGAGGGGGCAAAAGGCAGGCAGCCCGCGTCCATGCAGAATGTCCAGGAGATGGATACGGCTTTTGATGTGTTAAATAAAAAGGGCATTACAGACTTTGCCAAGACCAAGATAGGCACGAAAATGGGACAGCTTGTGTATCTTTGCATTGTGGATATTGATAATTTTAAGAATGTAAACGATATTTACGGCCATTTATACGGGGACGAGGTAATACGGGGAATTATCAATATTATGAAATTGGCGGTGGATGACAGGGGCATAGTAGGGCGCATAGGCGGCGATGAATTTATGATAATCTTAGACCGGGGAATGAACTATGAGGAAGCCAGGAAAATTCTCCAGCTTCTGCGCGCCAATGTGGAGTGGGCATATGGGCCGGAAAAGAAAAACATAGGCGTTACGGTATCCATTGGCTGTGCAGAATACCCGGACAATGCGGATAATTATCAGGATTTGTTTGCCATTGCGGATAAGATGTTATACCGGGCAAAGGAAAAAGGAAAAAACAGGTACATTATATATGAGCCGGAGATTCACGGGGATGTGCTGCATAAAAACACGGATAAAAAAGGTCTTCCGGCGGTAAATTCCCAGGAGGGCGTGACAAACAAAGAAGGCTTTGCCATGAAATTTAACGAACTTCTGGTGGAAAAGAAGACGCTTTCCTTTTCCGTTGCCGTCCAGCGGATAGGCAGGATTTTTGGGCTGGATGAGGTGGATTTGTTTAAGGCGCCGGATGATTTGTACAGCGTGTGGGAAAAAGAACCGGACGGCAAACCGAAAAACGCACAGTTTGCCTTAGAGAAACGGTGTCAGGATGCCTTTGATGAAAATAACCGTCTGGTTATCGACACTATCAGAAATGTGGAAGGTTTTTACCCCATGCTTTACGAGTATATGCAGGAGCGGAATATTCATGTTATGCTTGTATACCGCTGCGTATTTAAAGAAGGGGGCTACTGCCTGTTTATTAAGAAAAGAGAGAGCTCCAGAAAATGGGCCCATGAGGATGTGATTTTATTAACACTGCTGGCACATATGATGGATATGGAATTAAATTACAGGGTATAATTGGAGATAAAATCATGAAATTTTTTCATTTGTCGGATTTACATATCGGGTTGAAATTATCAGGCCGGGATTTCATGGAAGATCAGGAATATATTTTAAAGCAGATAGTGGAGCGGGCAAAAGAGGAAGAGCCGGATGGGGTGGTGATTGCCGGGGATATTTATGACAAGGCAGTCCCCTCGGCGGAAGCTGCCACCGTCTTTGACCATTTTATATCGGAATTGACAAAGGCACTGCCTAAAACCGTGGTTATGATGATTAGCGGCAATCATGACAGCGCCCCCAGAGTGAATGTGTTCCGCAGCATTCTCTCTAAGCAGAATATCCATATGGTGGGGATGCCTCCTGTAAATCCCGGGGAATTTATGGAAAAAGTTACTTTGCAGGATTCTTTTGGAGATGTGAATTTTTATCTTCTTCCATTTGTCAGGCCCTCCATGGTCAGGATGCTTTTTGGCACGGATGACTGCGGAGGCGGTTTATCCTACGACGAAACTATCCACAGGCTGTTACAGCGGGAGGAGATTGATACTGCACAGAGAAATGTGTTTGTAAGCCATCAGTTTTATGTGCCTGTGGGAATGTCTGGCGAGAGCGTGGAGCGTATGGATTCCGAAATCCGCACAGTGGGAAACATTGATGAAGTGAAGGCGGATGTTTTGGAAAAATTCGACTATGCCGCATTGGGACATATCCACAAACCTATGAAAGTGGGCAGTGATGTATACCGTTACTGCGGTACGCCCCTTGCCTGTTCCGTCAGCGAGGCAGGGCAGAAAAAAGGGATAATTGTGGTGGAAATGGGGGAGAAAGGCAGGGTGGATACCAGGGTAATCCCCTTAAATCCCCTGCGCCAGGTACTCTACTTCAAGGGAACCTTAAAGGAAGTGTTAGGCTTAGGGTGCAGTGATTATGTGGCAGTGACATTGACGGATAAGGCGGATTTAGATGTGATTGATATGCAGGAGCGGATTCGCAGCGCATTTCCCAACCTTTTGGAAATTCACAGGGAAACATATAAAAAAACTGATTACACCGGAGCGTATACCAGAGAGGAAAATCTTGACCCCTTTGAACTTTGCAGCAGATTCTTAACGGATTTAGAGGATTATGAAAAGGAATTGCTTCGGGACGTGATTCATACGGTTTGGGAGGTGCAGTAAATGAGACCGCTGAAATTAACAATGCAGGCATTTGGCTCTTATGGAAAAATGGACGGGCCCATTGATTTTACTGTGCCAAACCAGAATTTTTTCCTGATAACAGGAGATACGGGAGCAGGAAAAACCACTATTTTTGACGCCATTGTTTTTGCCCTGTACGGAGAGGCAGGGTCCGTGCATAACAGGAAAGACGGAAAGGAATTACAAAGCCAGTTTGTGGATTGTGATATAGAGCCTTTTGTGGAACTGGAATTTTCAGAGCAGGAGGGGGAGGAAATAAAAATTTACACCGTCCGCCGCGTGCCAAGGCATGTGCGCCCGTTAAAGCGGGGTAACGGCGTTAAGGAGGAAAGTGAGAAAATCACCCTTATCATGCCGGACGGTTCCTGTTATCCCCAAAAGGAAACAAACAAGAAGCTCCAGGAGATTGTGGGCCTTACAAAATCCCAGTTTATGCAGGTGGCCATGATTGCCCAGGGGGAATTTATGGAACTGCTCCGGGCAAAATCCGACGATAAAAAAGTGATTTTCCGAAAACTTTTTAATACGGAACTTTATCAGAAGATAGTGGACGAACTTTTCCGCCGGAAAAAAGAGAAACTTACGGATATAGCAAAGATTCGTACAATCTGCCAGACGGAGGCAGCCCATGTTATCCTGCCGGATGCGTATGAAAAAAGGGAATCCCTTGAGGCGTTAAAGGACAGGATTTTATCTGCCGATTCCTTCAATATCGGGACTATGGAACTTTTTTTAGACGAGCTGAACGGTCTTTTGAAAAATCTGGAAGAGAAAAAAGAAAAGGCGGAAAAAGAATATAATAAGACCCGTAAAATCCGGGATGAGAGACGGGATGATTATACCGGAGCCGTAAATATTTTAAAGTCTGTTGAGCAGTTGGAAAAAGCCGAAAAAGAACTAAAAGAGTGCAGGGAAAAGGAAGAGGAAATAAAACAGGCAGCAGACCTTATTACAAAAATTGACAGGGCATATGAAATCAGGGGAGCCTTTGACAGGCTTTCCGATGCAAAAAAAATTTTTGAAGACACACAGGTAAAATTGAAAGAGCAGCAGGATTCCCTTCCCAGGTTGAAAGAGGAGTACGAAACAGCCATCACCAGACGAAAAGAAGCGGGGGAGTGCCGGGAAGCCCAGTTGAAATCCTATACGCAGGTAGAGGAGCGGGTAAAAAAGGCACTTGAAACTCTGGAAAAAATAGAGACTGCAAGAAAAGATACCGCATTAAAAGAAAAGGCGGCAGAAGAGGCAAAGGCATTAGAAGAGCAGGCAAAAAAGAAACTTTCTGACCTGGAAAACCAGGAAAAGAAATGGAAAGATACATCTGTGGAGTTAGAGGATGCTGCCATACTTTTAGAACGGTGGAAAAGAAAGTGTGAAGAGGCAGAGGGTATAAATGCAGATATAGAAGCCTTTAAAAATATAGAAAAAGACGTGGCATCACAGGAAAAAAAGGTTCATAAGGCAAGGAAGGATTACGAGAGGGTACGTGAGAAATACAACGATAAAAACGGGGAATATTTAGAGAAGCAGGAGATGTTTCTGGACGCACAGGCAGGATATATTGCCAGGGAAAAATTAAGGGAAGGGGAACCCTGTCCCGTGTGCGGCTCCACAGAACATCCCCATCCCTGTACGCTGTCTGCCGACAGCTTAAACCTTACCCGGGAAATCATTGATGAACTGGCAAAAGAAGTTTCTGCCCTTGGGGAAAAGATGCAGAATGCTGCCACAGCCTCCGGGTCTGCCGCTGAACTTTTAGGGGAGAAGGAAAACGGCAGAAAAGAGGCAATGGAAAAGCTTTTTGGACGGATGAAAATAAGCATTTCCCATACGCCTAAAGATTTTACCCTGCCTTTGGCAGAACAGTGTTTTACTGCGTATAAGCAGCAGTTAGAGGCAGAAGGGGTGACGCTTCAAAAGAATGCGGACACACTTGCAAAAGTACAAAAATCTTTAAAGGGCGTGGAAGATAAAAAGCAGTTACTGAAAAATAAGGCACAGGAGGCGGCAGAGAAAGCAGCCGGGGCAAACGCCGATTTGGCAGGGAGTAAAGCGGCTTTGGAGGGATTAAAGGCGAACAGGGATTATTCCACAAAGGAAGAGGCGTTAAAGGCGGCAGAAAAATCCAAAGAAGAAAAGGACAGGGCGTATGTGTCTGCCAATGAGGCTTTGGATAATGCAAAGCAGAGAAAAGATAAAGGGGAGGCACTGATAGCCCGTTACAAAACGGAACTTCCGGCCCAGAGAAAAGAGTGGGAAAGCAGGGAGGCAGACTACAAAAAAGTGCTGGAAGAAAAAGGTATGGAAGAGGCTGTGTGGAAAGAAATTACAAAAATCCACGCAAAATCGGAAATCGCCCTCTTCCAGGAAAAAGTGGATGCATATAACAGGAAAATGGCAGGCGCCAAAGGTGCAGCAGAATCGGCAAGGATATCCATTGGTGACAGGAAACGTCCTGTTATGGAAGAGCTGGAGACGGCAAAGAATGAGGCGGAGGAAAAACTCTCTGTGGCGGAGAAAAATCTTAACAGGTGCAGGGAACAATTCAGGGTCAATTCCAATGCATACCATGCTTTGGCTCCAAAGATGAAGGAGCGGGGCAGGATTATGGAAGAATATACGGTCATAGACAGCCTTTATAACCGTCTTGCGGGAAAAGTTACCGGTTATCGTATGGATATTGAAACGTATGTGCAAAGGTATTATTTACAGCAAATCCTTTCCGCGGCAAATATGCGTTTTGGGCGTATGTCCGCCGGTCAGTTTGAACTTCGTATGGTAGAAGGGGAACAGGCAGGAGAGGGGAAAAACAGAGGGCTTGATTTAATGGTTTACTCTACGGTAACAGGCAGTGAAAGGGAAATAAGAACATTATCGGGAGGCGAATCCTTTATGGCAGCGCTTTCCCTGGCTCTTGGCATGGCAGATGAGATTCAGGAACATTCTGCGGCTGTCAATCTGGATATTATGTTTATAGATGAGGGTTTTGGTTCCTTAGATGACCATTCCAGGAACCAGGCCGTAAAGGTGTTAAAACAAATGGCAGGGGGTTCCAAACTCATTGGAATTATATCCCATGTAACAGAATTAAAGCAGGAAATCGAGGACAAACTTTTTGTCAGCAAAGATGAAGAAGGCAGCCATATAAAATGGCAGATTAGTTAAAAAATTCATATGAAAAAACGGAGGTATTCTTATGCTGCATGAAAGATTAAAAAACATCATTGATGAATTACCGCTGATACAACAGTTGTTTGAAAAAGAAGTTTATATTACGGTGATAGATAGTGAAGGGGTGATTCAGGGATTTGTTGTGCCGGAGGGCGTAACGCCCCAGTTAAGCGTGGGGGAAGTTTTTCATGACCCCAGCGGAGGATTTCAGGAAGTGATGGAGACGGGAATGGCAAAACGCAACTATCTTCCCAGAGAAGTTATGGGTGAGGCTTTTGAAGGGATGCTGGTGCCAGTTAAGGATGGAGAACAGGTGCTTGGTTGTGTCACCTGCACATATTCCGTGGATGCCAGAAAACAAATTATGGGGATTGCGGAGAAATTCCAGGAGTCCGTGCAGAATATTAATGTTTCTATCCGGGAAGTGGTGGCAGGATTTGAGAACCTGTTTAAGATGCTTACGGATATGAATGAGGTAACCAACAGTGTGGAGGCGGATGTAAGTACCGCCGTGGATGTGGTAGGCAAAATAAGCGGCAATGCTTCCCGTTCCAATATTTTAGCCTTAAATGCTTCCATTGAGGCAGCCCGCAGCGGGGAATACGGCAGGGGATTTGCCGTAGTTGCCACTGAGATGGGAAAGCTGGCAAACGACAGCGGCGGTTCCGCCAAAGAGATTAAGTCTACCCTGGATATTATTACCACCCATTTGGATTCCATTGTATCCTCCATCAAGGACGCCAATAATGTGGCAAAAGAGCATTTGGAAAACATTGGTTCTATTCAGAAAATTCTGGAAGAAACGATACTGCTGGCAGATGAATTAAAGAAAAATGCGAATATATGATACCAGGGTCAAAAGCCTGACTGTACGGAATGCTTGCATTTCGTACAGTCAGGCTTTATGATCCGCCCCAATATGAGCATGAAGTGGTGCGTAAGCGCCGCGAAAATGCGAATATGGGGCAGATTGTGGAAGCGCGAAGCGCGGAACAATCTGGTATCATATATAAATAAACAGGAATTTATCTCCAGATTTTACTATAATATTCTAAACCATGCTTATATTTTTCCCTTATTTTGCCGATATAATAAATAGTAGTATATTAAAGGGAATTAGCAAATGACAGTTTTACCGTCTGAGATAACAAGGAGGTTACGCCAATGAGCAAAGTAGGAAGTTTATCATCATTACAGTCTCAGTTTTTGGAAAGCGCCATGAAAAATAAATGGGAAAAGAAAGCCAAAAACGAGAAAGCAGAAGAGAAGGACAAAATCAAATCCGGCAAAAAGAGCGCTTCATCACTTAGCGAAAATGCCAAGGCACTGTTAGAAGAATTAAAGAAAAAATATAAGAACATGGATTTTATGGTGGCAAGCTATGATTCCGACGAGGAGGCAAAGAGATATCTTTCCAAGGGCACGAAAGAATACAGCGTGTTAATTGACCCGGAAGAGTTGGAAAAGATGGCAGCCGACCCTGCATATAAAGAGAAGAACATGGCAATTATAGAAGACTCCACAGGCAGGCTGAAAGAGATGAGTTCTCAGTTAGGAGATAAGAAAGATGAAGTAGTGAACCTGGGAGTTTCCATTGATAAAGACGGAAATGTGTCTTATTTTGCAGAGCTTCAGAAAATGAGTGATAAGCAGAAAGAGCATATTGAGAAAACCAGGGAAGCAAAGAAAGAGGATGCTGCCAAAGCTGCAAAAGAAGAGAAGGCGTATGCCGGAGGAATGAAAACAGAGAAAACTTCCGAAAAGCGGGCGGTTATTAAGGCAGATTCTGCAGAAGAATTACTTGAAAAGATAAAAGAATTTAACTGGGATAACGTTAAGGAAGAGAAAACCCAGGATACAGGCAGCCGGTTTGATTTCAGCATTTAATGATACCAGGGTCAAAAGCCTGACGACATGGAATGTTTGCATTCCAATGGAGGCAGGGCTTTATGACCCGCCCCAATATGAGCATGAAGTGGCGCGTAAGCGCCATGAGAATGCGAATATGGGGGCAGATTGTGTGAGCGCGAAGCGCGGAATAATCTGGTATCAGATTTTGCCCCCAACATCATTAAATAGTCTAAGCCAACGTAAAGAAAGAGAGATATAAAAGAGGGACACTTCGTATAAGAAGCGTCCCTTATAGTGCTTATAAAATAAAAAGGAGACACTTTTATGGCAATCACAACAGCAATTATGGTTCCTCATCCGCCGCTTATTATACCGGCCGTAGGTGGGGGAAGGCAAAAGGAAATCCAAAAAACAATTGATGCATATGAAGAGGCAGCCGGGGAGCTATGCAGACATAAACCGGAAACCATTGTACTGATTTCTCCCCATCAGATTATGTATGCAGATTATTTCCACATTTCTCCGGGGGAGGGGGCACAGGGAGATTTTTCCCAGTTTGGCGCAGGGGAAGAGAAATTTAAAGTTTCCTACGACACAGCCTTTGTAGATAAACTCTGCCGTCTGGCGGAAGCGCATAACCTGCCTGCTGGAACATTAGGAGAGCAGGAGAGACGGCTTGACCATGGCACCATGGTTCCTCTTTATTTTATTAATAAGTACCTGAAGGATTATAAGCTGGTACGTATAGGCCTCTCGGGATTGCCCCTGACAAAACATTATGAACTGGGAGAATGCATCAAAGAAGCCGCGGAAGAATTAGGGATAAATACGGCAATCGTTGCCAGCGGGGATTTATCTCACCGCCTGAAAGAAGACGGCCCATATGGTTTTCAAAAAGAAGGGCCCTGGTACGACAGGCGCATTATGGAAGTCATGGGCACAGGCAGTTTTTCTGAATTATTTGAATTTTCCGAGGATTTTTGCCAGAGTGCAGGAGAGTGCGGCCACCGCTCCTTTACGATTATGTCCGGGGCGCTGGATAAAACGGCGGTAGAGGCCAGGCAGCTTTCCTACGAAGGGCCTTTCGGGGTGGGATACGGCGTCTGTGTCTATAAAATTTCAGGGGAAGATAATTCCAGGAATTTTAAGGAGCAGTATGTAGAAAAAGAGAGAGAGAAAACAGCCAGGTTAAGAGAGCAGGAAGATGCTTATGTCAGGCTTGCCCGGAAAACCGTGGAGGAATATGTCAGGGAAGGAAAAAAACCTGATGTGCCAAAAGAGCTTCCCCAGGAAATGTATGGGCAGAGGGCAGGGGTTTTTGTTTCCATCAAAAAGAACGGAAGGCTCAGAGGCTGTATCGGTACAATTCAGGCCATGCAGGAGAGCATTGCAGAGGAAATCATAGAAAATGCCATAAGCGCTTCCACAAAAGACCCCAGATTCCCCCGGATAGAGCCGGAAGAACTGGATGAACTTACCATCAGCGTAGATGTGCTGGGGGATACGGAAGATATTGCATCCAAAGACGAATTGGATGTAAAACGCTATGGCGTGATTGTGACAAAAGGGTACAGGAGAGGTCTGCTGCTTCCCAACTTAGAAGGAGTGGATACCGTGGAGGAGCAGATTTCCATTGCAAAACAGAAGGCGGGCATTGGGGATGATGAAGAAGTTATGCTGCAAAGATTCCAGGTAGTGCGCCATTTTTAAATCCGTTTTGTATCTGTTTTGTGCCTTCACAGATACAAACCCCATATAAGAAAGGAGCAGAGAAACGATGGAAGCAGTTTGTCAGGTGTGTATGCATCACTGCAGGTTACAGCCGGGACAGTGGGGCATTTGCAGGGCAAGGAAAAATGAGGGCGGGGAAGTGGTATGCAAAAATTACGGGCGGATATCTTCTTTGGCGCTGGACCCTATTGAGAAAAAGCCCCTGAAAATGTTTTATCCGGGAAGCCTGATTTTATCAGTGGGCAGTTTTGGATGCAACCTGCGGTGCCCCTTCTGCCAGAATCATGAGATTTCCATGACAGGGCCTATGGAAGAAGAAATTTCTTCCATATCCCCAAAGAGCCTTGCAATGGCGTCTTTAGAGTATCAAAACCAGGGAAATATAGGCGTTGCCTTTACCTACAACGAGCCTTTGGTGGGATGGGAATTTGTGAGGGATACGGCAGAACTCGTAAAAGATTTGGGCATGAAAAATGTGTTGGTGACAAACGGCACGGCTTCCTTATGGGTGCTGGAAAAACTGCTGCCCTGGATAGATGCCATGAATATTGATTTAAAGGGATTTGGGGAAGAATATTATAAGGAATTAGGGGGAAGCTTTGAAACAGTAAAAGAATTTATTTCCTGTGCAGCAAAAAAATGCCATGTGGAGCTTACCACCTTAATTGTGCCGGGAAAAAATGACAGCCCGGAAGAAATGGAGCAGGAAGCCCGGTGGATTGCATCTGTGGATGATAAAATTCCGCTGCATGTTACCCGCTTTTTCCCCAGATACCATATGCAGGATGAAGGGGCAACCCCGGTGGAGAGTGTGTATGCACTGGCAGAAACAGCCGGAAAATACCTGCGGAATGTGTTTACGGGAAACTGTTAGACAATGATGGAAAACGAGCAGGCAGAAAGAGAGAAAAACAATGAATGTAGTAGACAAATATATTGACCATGTGAGAAAAGAAGTAGTACAGGAGTCGGATAAAGGCTGGGAGAAAATGATTCTCGGATTTAAGGCAAATAAACTCCGCACAAAGTTTCTCCCAAAGAAAAACTTAAGCAGGGGCTATCAGAAACTGGAAAGACTGATGATGTCTTTAGTTGCGGACAGTCTTGGAAAAGAGGACACTTATGTATGGGGAAATATTTTTGCCCCCTGTGAAATCATGGAGTGTTTTGGTTTAAAAACCCTTTCCGTAGAGTGCTTATCCTGCTTTTTTACAGGATACCATCTGGAAGACTATTTTATTGACTGTGCTCAGAATGGCGGCATTGCCCCCACCCTTTGTTCTTACCATAAAACCTTTGTGGGTGCAGTGGAAAGCGGGGCCATAGCCGCTCCGAAATATTCTGTCACCACTTCCTTATCCTGTGACGGAAATTTAAATACATTCCGCTATCTGGAAAAAAAGCTGGGCGTGCCTTTCGGGTTTTTGGATGTGCCCTATGCAGATGACGAGGATTCCGTTTTGTATCTGGCAGACCAGCTTCGGGAGCTTACAAAAAACTTAGAGGAAAAATTCGGCGTCAGGTTTCGGGAAGAAAAGTTAAGGGAAATCCTTGCCATTGAAAATGAGACCAGGCGGGATTTAAAAGAATTTCTCCGGCTGCAGAAGGAGTATTTTTATCCGGGCGAATTAATCTGCCAGCTATATCTGATGATGGGATCCCATTTGCTCATAGGGACAGAGGAATTTCGGGACGTACTGAAATTTATGATAGAGGATATTAAATCTTATCCCAAGTTTACAGGAAAAAGGATTCTCTGGGTACACCTTCTGCCATTTTACCAGGAAAGCCTGCGGGAATATTTTAACGGCAATGAAGATTACCAGGTAATTGCCAGCGATATTGTGTTGGATTATATGGAGGACTTGGATGTTACAGACCCCTTCCGTGCATTGTCCCAAAAGATTATCCACAATGTATTTAACGGTTCTTACCGCCACAAAGCAGAGACTATTGCAGCTTTGGCAAAAGAGGTTTCCCCGGATGCGGTTATCCATTTCTGCCATTGGGGATGCAAACAGGCGGCAGGGGGAAGCGTGCTTTTAAAACAGGAAATGCAGAAGTTAAATATTCCCATGCTGATTTTAGACGGGGACGGCATTGACAAGAGAAACAGCCATGACGGGCAGATGAAAACAAGGCTGGAAGCATTTTTGGAATTAATCGGGACGGAGGATTTGCCATGCTAGGGTATATATGCAAATATGCCCCCATAGAAGTTTTTGAGGCTATGGGAGTTGAAATAAAGCGGATTGAGCCGGAGGTTACCAACTTTAACCAGGCGGATATGAAAATGCATCCCAATATATGCAGTTTTGCAAAAGGAGTGCTGGAAGATGTAATGATGCATGATTATGAGGGAGTGCTTCTTACTACCTGCTGTGACAGCATCCGCCGGCTTTATGACGTGTTAAAGGAGGAAATGCCTGATAAATTTATTTATATTTTAGACATTCCAAGGATAACAAAAGATGCGGGCATCACTCTCTATGAAAAAAGAATCCGCAGCATGATAAAGTCTTATGAGGATTTTTCCGGGAAAAAATTTAAAGAGGAACAATTAGCGGAAGTTATAAAAAATTCCAACCAAAAGGCGGCAATTTCCCGAAAAAAGAATTGTAAAAACATTGGGATTGTGGGGGCAAGGGCCAACCAAAATATAAAGAAAATTTTGGAGGAAAAGGGGGCAAATGTTGCCTTTGATTTAACCTGTACCGGACTGGCAAGGAAACTTCTCCTGGAAGAAGATCATGTGCTGTCAGGCTATACCAGAGGGCTTTTAAGCCAGTTCCCCTGTATGCGCATGGAGGAGGCGGCAGGCAGAGATGCTCTGGTGTTAAAATACGGGGACAGCGTGGACGGCATCATTTACCATACAGTACAGTTCTGTGATAATTATGCCTATGAGTATGCCTGGCTGAAAGATAAGATAACAAAGCCCCTTCTGCTTTTGGAGACGGATTATACAAAACAGAGTTACGGGCAGATTTTAACCAGAGTGGAGGCATTTTTAGAATCCCTTGGGAGCCTGAATGGACTCAATGCATCTCATATTAAGAGGAAAGAAGGAGAGGAAAACATGTATGTGATGGGAATCGACAGCGGTTCTACTTCTACCAATGCGGTAATTATGAATGAAAAGCGGGAGATTGTGGCATATTCCGTTGTGCGCACCGGGGCAAAATCAGGGGAGAGCGCAGAGAGAATTTTACAGGATGTGCTGGATAAAGCCGGCTTAAAGCGGGAAGATATTCTGCGGATTGTATCTACCGGCTACGGCAGGGTAAGTATTGATTTTGCAGATGAAAATGTAACGGAGATAAGCTGCCACGGCAAGGGAGCGCATTATTTTAATCCGAAAATCCGCACGATTTTGGACATCGGCGGTCAGGACAGCAAGGGAATCCGCTTAAATGAAGAAGGGGAAGTAGTGGATTTTGTAATGAATGACAAATGTGCGGCGGGAACGGGCCGCTTTTTGGAGATGATTGCCCGGTCTTTGGAAATCGATATTGACAGGTTAGGGCCTATCGCTTTAGAATCCACGGAGAATATTGAGATTACCAGTATGTGCTCCGTATTTGCGGAATCGGAAGTAATTTCTTTGATTGCAAATAATAAAGAAAAGGCGGACATTGCCAACGGAATCTGCCATGCCATTGCAAATAAATCCTATTCCTTAATGAAGCGGGTAGGCATGGAACCGGATTATATGATGACCGGGGGCGTTGCAAAAAATCCCGGGGTTGTCCGTGCGGTGGAAGAGAAAATCGGGGCAAAGCTGTATATTTGTGAGGAGCCTGAAATTGTGGGGGCTGTGGGGGCGGCAGTATACGCCTTAAATCAGGTGCTGACATAATAAAAAAGGGGGAAAAGCTATGGGAAGAAAAAAATTAACGTCATTATTTCTGTCGATTGTTATGGTATTAACAATTCTGCCTCAGACGGGTTTTGCAGGGCAGGTAGAGGAAAGCCATAAAAGTCATATAAAAAGTGATGAGAATATGACAGAGCAGGTCATGAAAATCGGGGAGGTAAAGAAATCCGGTAAACAGAAATTAAACAACCTGCTTTCTAAGGGCGGGCTGCTTTCGGAGGAACTGACAGGAAAAGAGGCACAGAAAGGTTACAGCCACTCCTATGACGCAGAAATTGTGGAAGCACTGGAAAATTTTCAGTTGACAATTGATGTGGAGGGATTTGGCATCACCAGGGATAATGTAGGGAGTATTGTTCATTCTCTATTGACTTTAAATCCCCAGTTGTTTTATGTGTCAGGTTATTACTATTATTATTCCGGCACAAATGTAGTAAAACTTCAGTTCACTTTGGATGATACGGAGGAAGTGTGCAGAAATCGGAAAAATGAGGTGGAGACGGCGCTGCAGGAGGCGTTGGACGCAGTGGATATTTCCCAGATGACAAAGGAAGAAATTGTTTTGTTTTACCATGATTACCTTGTAAGTAATATTGCTTATGCTTATGATGAATATAAGGCGGGAACTTTAACTCCGGAAGTTTATGATGTGTATGGGGCAATGGTGAAGAAAAAGGCTGTCTGCCAGGGATATGCCATGGCATTTGCCTATATTATGCAGCATGTGGGCATTCCCTGTGGATATGCCAGCAGTAAAAATATTAACCATGCATGGAATGTGGTAGAATTAGGGGGAAACTGGTATCAGATTGATACGACCTGGGATGACCCTGTTTATGATAATTTAGGTAATGTGCAGCACGGATATTTTCTTGTCAGTGATGCAAAACTTTTACAGTTAAGTTCGGGACGTTCCGATTTTATTGTATTGGTGCCGGGAGGGGGGACATATCCCGGGGCGGCAAGCAGCGCATTTGAGGAAGGATTTTGGAGCCATAGCAATACTCTTTGCTATTACTATAAAGGGAACTGGTATTATACAGACAAAGATGAATTTAAAATAGTAAAATATAATTATAAGATGAAAACAGAAACAACAGTGTTGACTGGTGATGGTAATGGCGGCAAAGTGATATGGACTGTGCCTGGAAGCAGCAGTTTCTACCGGGGTAATTATACCAGGCTGGCAGGAAGCTGCAATATGCTTTACTTTACCATGCCGGAAAAGATATGTGCCCTGAACCTGGAAACAAATGCCAGGAGTGATGTATTTGCTCCAAACGTTGATAATGCACGTGTTTACGGCATGGCAATCAGAGACGGAAATATTATGTATGTTATGAAAGCAAATCCTGGTTCCGGCCAGGCGGAAACAATTTTACAAACAGGGAAAAAGGCACAGACCCATAATATTGGAGTGGTAAAGGAGGTAGCGGCAACCTGTGTGACAAACGGCAGTATTGTAAGGCAGTGTACAAATTGCGGGAAGATGGATACAACAATTACTCAGTTTGCAACAGGCCATAAGTATACAACTTCTACGATTCCCGCAACGCCGTCCCAGGACGGAAAAATCATCAGGGTATGTACGGTCTGCAATGAAGTGCATGAGTCTGCCCACAGGATTTACCGGCCCCGGGAGATAGAATTATCCTGGGAGGAGCTTACATATTCCGGTAAAGTTTTAAAACCTTCCGTCAGGGTAAAAGACAGCAGCGGGGAGGAGATTCCCGGCAAATACTATTCGGTTGCATATGTGGGCGGATGTAAGAAACCAGGCCGGTACACAGTGGAAGTTACCTTTAAGGATAAGTACAGCGGCACAATGCGCACTGTTTTTTCCATTTTGCCAAAAGGTACAAAGATATCAAAGGTAACCCCTGGTTCTAAGGGACTTTCCCTGAAGTGGAAGAAGCAGAAAAACGTGGACGGATATCAAATTCAATATAGCGTTAAAAAAGATTTCCGCAAAGGAAAAACCATAAAAATCAAAAATAATAAAACTACTTCTAAGAATATTTCTAAATTAAAAACAAAGAAAAAATATTACATAAGGATTCGCACGTTTAAGAAAGTAAAAGAGAACGGAAAGACGAAGACATTATATTCTGTCTGGTCTCCTGCAAAAAAGGCGGCTGTAAAATAGCGAAAGGTGGATAATTGTTATGAGAAAGAAAATCGAGATAAGACCGGAGGAACCCCAGTATTCCGTAGTTACAGGAATTGCCTTTGCCCAGGTGGATGCCTGGGGAGGGCACACCAGGAAAGATTTGAAGATGGATATTATCTATCCGGAAGATAACACAAAGGAGTATCCCTGCGTGGTATGGATTTGCGGCGGCGCGTGGCTGACTATGGATAAATCCGTCCATCTGGCTTACTTATCGGAACTTGCCAGGGCAGGGTTTGTGGTGGCAAGCGTTGAGTACCGCACTTCCAATGAAGTTCATTTCCCGGGGCAGCTTGAGGATGTAAAGGCAGGAATCCGGTATTTAAAAGCCCATGCAAAACGCTACCATATTAATATCAGGCACATGGGAGTCATGGGTGAATCCGCCGGAGGCTACCTGGCGGCCATGGCAGCATTGGTAACTGCGCCGGCATATGATGTGGGAGATTATCTGGATTATGACAGCAGGGTTTTTGCAGCCTGTCCCTGGTATCCCCCGACAGATGTTAGGGCGGTAAATTATCCAACGGAGGCAATTGGAGCAGTTTCCCCGGAATCCCTGCTTTTAGGGAAAAATGTGATGACAAACAAAGAAGAGGCAAAGAAAATCTGTCCTGTCAGTTATGTGACGCAAGACGCCCCGCCCTTTTTGATTATCCATGGAAATAATGACCATACGGTGCCCTTTTCCCAGGGAGAGGCATTGCATGATGCATTGCAGGAGGCGGGATGCGACGTGGTGCTCTTAGAAATTAAGGATGCGGACCATGCGGACGTGCGGTTTTTCCAGAGGGAAATCTGGCAGTGCATTATCTGTTTTTTCAAAGAAAAGCTTAAATTTTGACGATACGTTTTGAAATATAAAGACTAAGGAGGAGGCTGAATGTGAAAACTAAAAAAATATTTATATTCATGTTAATCGGAACCATGTTCCTGCTGGCTGGATGCTCAAAAAGTGATAAAGCGCCAATCGTAGACGTTGATATTTCACCTGTTAAGCCTTCGGATAATGATATGGCAGGAAATGATGAACTGGTCATTGGTTCCATAACCATGCTCAGTGAGGGAGAATGGTATGGGGAAGTAATGGAAGGCGTAAGGCAGGCGGCTTCTGATTTAAACATTACTCTCATAGAGCAGGCTTCCGAAGGAGATTTGGAAGCGGAACAGAAACAAGTACATGATTTCATTAATGATGGTGTGGATGCTATTGTCATCTGTCCCATAACATCAGATAAGTCGGGGGAACTTTTGATGGAGGCTGAAGGAGCAGGTATTCCGGCAATTACCTGGAATACGGTTGTAGATGCGGATGTTACGGCATCAGTCTGTGTGGATTCCAATGCGCTTGGCGGAGATACGGGAAATTATCTGGCGGAATATATCAGGACTTATAACCTTAATGGGCTGAAAATGGCGCTGATTACAAATGAAAGCTATACCATAGGCGTAGCGCGGTGTGATGGTTTTAAAGAGGCAATTAAGGATTTGGAAAATGACGGGAGCGTTGCCGTAGTAAAAGAAGTCCTGGCAGAAACAACTGAGGAAACAATACAGGCGGTCAATGAGATTTTTGCGGAGTATCCCGATATTGACATAATCTGGTGCTGGAACCAGACATCGCTGCTGGCATGTATTGATGTGGCAAAAGAGAAGGGAAAGTCTGATTTAATTATTATGGGAACGGATATGAGCGTGAGCATAGCAAAGGATATGTTGGAAGATTCTACGGATATTTTGGCAGTAACAACACAGCTTCCTTACAATATGGGTTACAAAGCTGTTGTCAATGCTGTGCAGGCGGCAAAAGGAGCCGATGTGGAAAAGACTATTACCATTCCGCCTTTTACATATGTAAAAGGCGATACGGACGGTTTGGAGCAATACATAGATAGCCATGAAGCATTTGCACAATAGGGAGGAAAGACTGATGGGAAAAACAGACAGCGGTAAATTCAGGTTTACACTGAGCGCTAAAATAATGGTCATGTTTGGAAGTATTATAATTATTATGCTGGTACCGCTTCTTCTTTTAATGTTATATTCTAATAATTATATAAACAGATATGACAGGGTGCTGTCAAATATTAGTAAGCTTAATTATATTGAAAAAATTACGGCAGCACAGCCGCAAAGGATTTTGAATTACTGTATTATTAACAAAAATATCAATGAGTCTGGTGAAAGTGAAATGATAGCCGATATGATACAGTATATCAGTGATATCAAGTATGAAATCGGAGATGAAGAAGCTTATGCCAAAAATCTTGAGCAGGCTGTTGTTGTAGAGAACCTTTTGAATAATTATCTTCAAAATTACAGAGAAGGCATCGGTTTGTGCGGTGAAAACTTTTCCCTTGCTGGAGATTCCAGGTTTTATACGATGAATGATATTTCCGGTTACATTTCGGCTAATTGCAGCCTTTTGCTCAATTTGGAAATGCAGCGTTCCCAGGATATTCAGAAGGAAATAGCGGGTGATTACAATGGTATGCGTATTAACATCGTTATTTTGCTTATATTTGCCATTTCTGTTGCGGTTGTGCTGGTTGTATTTTTACAGCGGGGAACGGCAAGACCCGTTAATCTGCTGAGCAAAAAGCTTGCAGTCATTGCGGATAAAGACTTAACGGATACAGAGGTATCTGTTCATTCTAATGATGAAGTGGGTGATTTGGCTAATATTTTTACTATTATGAGTTCCAATTTAAAAGACATTCTGGAAAAAGTTACTATTGTGAGCAATGGTTTGGAAAAATCTTTTCAGGAAGTCACTAAAAATGTTGAAGATACAGCAGATGGAAGTGAGCATATTGCAAAAACAGTTGATTATATGCTGGAAAAAATCGAACAGCAGAACCATGAATCCCGAATGGTTATGACAAATATTGAAAATATCACCGGAATATCTCACAAGATTAGAAGTAATGCAGAAAGTATTTTATTAAGCGCACAAAATTCTATTAATGGTGCAAATGAGGGAAGCGATAAGCTGGAAGATTATACAAAGCAGCTTGGCGTGGTGAACAGCGTTATGCAGAGTATTACCCATATGGTAGATGAATTGGGTGTAAAAACACAGCAGATGACAGATATTGTCAATACTATTACTGAAATATCTGAAGAAACAAATCTGTTGTCCCTTAATGCAAGTATAGAAGCTGCAAGGGCAGGGGAAGCCGGGCGTGGATTTGCGGTTGTAGCTGAACGAATACAAAAACTGGCAGATAATTCTAAAGAGTCTGCGGAAGAAATTTCCGGAATTATTAAAGAGGTACAAAATCGTACATTAAATATGGCAGATGAAATGAAACAGGGCTTGATTCAATTAGAGAAGGGAAATGTTATTGCAGAAGAAACAAAGAGCAGTTTTAGAGAAATAGGACAGAGTGTTAATGATGTAGATGTTCAGATTCAGGAAATTACAAATAATGTGAAGATTATGCTTGACGTTGTATCAAGCACTTCCAATAATATGGAAACGATAGATTCCGTTATGAATGATACATCTAATGTTACAAAAGAAATATCAGGTACTGTTAATACAGAAACATCAAACCTGGAGGAATTGACGGCAACAATGACCGTTCTTTTGGAATCGACGACAGAGCTTAAAAAAACGCTTGCACAATTTAAACTTTAAGTGATAATAAAACTGCCAGGCCGATTGTCATATCAAAAACGGACTCTGCTGTTAAGCAGAGTCCGTATCAAGTCTAATGTCCTATTCTCCAAATATAGCAATTTTAGCACAAACACATATATAATTCCACTAAATTTTACTAAAACCAGCGACAAAGAATAAAATATAAAACTTACTCTTTTAATACCAGTCATGCTTTTCGCCACGGTCAAGGTCATTGATCCGCTCCATTTCCTCCTCGGTCAAAGAGAAATGATATAATTCCGTGTTCTCCTTAATATGATCAGGATTACTGGAACCAGGAATCACTACTACACTTTTTTGCAGGTTCCACCGCAAGATGACTTGTGCGGAAGATACATTGTGCGCTTCGGCAATTTCTGAGATCACCGGATCGCCAAGCAGCTCTGCCGTATGTCCCCGTCCGCCAAGGGGATACCAGCCCTGCACCACGATGCCCAAATCCTGAATAAATGGAATCACATCGTTTTCCTGGTAATATGGATGAATCTCATTCTGCACAAGTGCAGGAACCGTATCAACCTGTGGCAAAAATTCTGTAAGTTCCTCTACATACCAGTTAGACAGACCGATGGATCGGATTTTTCCATCTGCAACAAACTGCTCCATCGCTTTGTATGCTTCCACATCGTTGGCATCCGGGTGGTGCAGGAGCATCATATCCACATAGCCTATATTCAGACGATCCAGACACGCCTGAATAGATTGCTCCGGGTTTTCCATTTCGCTGCCCGGATAGATTTTTGTAATAACGAAAATATCCTCTCGCTGGATGATACCTTCATCGATTGCTTCCCGGATCGCCTGACCGATTTCCACCTCATTGCCATAGGCAGAGGCAGTGTCAATGAGACGCACACCACTTGACAGCGCGGATTTTACAGCATTGATGCATTCATCCCCATGAAGACTATAAGTTCCCAGTCCATTGATCGGCATTTCATATCCGCTGTTCAGCATGACTGTCTTTGTTTCAAAATCAAACTCTGCTTTCATAACAGGTTCCTCCTCTATGCCCGGTGTGGTACTTTCACTAACAGTGGCAGACTCGTCTTCCTGAGTGCTTTCGGCAACTTCTGTCACCGGGCTTGCTTCTGTATTTCCGGTGGTATTCGTTTCCTTCTGTATGGTCTGCCCACAGGCTGTCATAGCGAATATCAACGCCAAAATGAGCACAAGGCTAAATATTTTCTTCATTTACATCCTCCTTGTCGGACTCATTTCTTATGATTTTAAGTACCTTTGCGGGGATACCGCCCACCACTGTATAAGATGGCACATCTTTTGTTACCACAGCCCCGGCTGCCACCACAGACCAGTCTCCGATGGTTACGCCGGGCAATATTGTGGCATTTGAACCGATCCAGACATGATTTCCTATGATAATCGGTGCATAATGATTTTTGCGATTATTCCTCGGATCAAGGTCGTGGTTAATGGTTGCAAGTACCACATTATGTCCGATTAGGGAGCCGTCCCCGATGGTAATACCACCTTGATCCTGAAAATGGCAGCCAGAATTAATAAACACATCTTTTCCGATGGTAATATTTTTCCCGAAATCGGTGTAAAACGGCGGGAACAGACGAAACGTATCGTCAATCTTTTTTCCTGTCAGCCGTTCCATAAATGCCCGCAGTTCCTCTGGAGTATGGTAACGATTATTTATTTCCATCCCGATCTGAATAGCCTCTTGAAAAAGAGTATTTGCGTATGCGGCATACTCCGGGGATTCTTCCGACTGCCTACCAAATCCTTTGATAATTTCCTCTACTGTCAAAACTTTTCTGCCTCCTTCTGTACTCATTATAAAGCCGCCACAGTTGAATATCAAATACATATAAAGAATAAGTCTTCATACTTGAAAGGTATGAGAACTTTTGATATAATCAAGGGCATAAATGCAAAAGGAGGTCGCCAAATTGGATATTCGGGTATTGCAATATTTTCTTGCCGTAGCGAGAGAGGAAAGTATTACAAAAGCAGCGGAAACTCTGCAAATGACGCAGCCGCCACTTTCCAGACAGCTTAAAGATCTGGAGGAAGAAGTAGGAAAACAACTACTCATCCGAGGCAGCAAAAAGATTACATTAACAGAAGACGGGATGTTACTGCGTAAACGAGCAGAAGAAATTGTTGACCTTATGGAAAAAACGAAAGCGGAGCTTAGCAGCTCTAACGAAAATATCAACGGGGAAATTTATATCGGCGGCGGCGAAACCGACGCTATTTCCTTTTTTGCACAGGCTGCTGGGAGATTGCAGAAAAAGCATCCTCAGATCCATTATCACATTTACAGTGGTGACGCCGGTATCGTGACGGAAAAATTAGATAGAGGGTTAATTGATTTCGGTTTATTGATCGGTCCATTTGACGTGACAAAGTACGATTACATGCGACTTCCTATGACCGATATTTGGGGAGTATTGATGCGGAAGGATAGTCCACTGGCAGAAAAAGAATCAGTTTGTGCAGAAGATTTATGGGATAAGCCGCTGATCTTATCCCATCAGGCATCCATTAGCTGCGAGATGTTTTCATGGCTGAAAACAGACATCAGCAAGCTAAATGTTGTTATGACCTATGACCTGATATATAACGCCTCCCATTTTGTAAGGAAAGGATTCGGCTATGCGATTGCATTAGATAAACTTATCAATACTGCTGGCGACAGTGAGCTTTGTTTCAGGCCGTTATATCCACGCATAGAAGCAGAACTGTGTATTGTCTGGAAAAAGTATCAGGTATTTTCAAAAGCCTCTAATGAATTTTTGAGCCAGCTAAAAAGCGAATGGGAAAGCCCCCAAACCCCTGAGATCGCACCTGTGAATTTTCTTTCTGATAAGTTTTAACAATTACTCTTAAGTACGTGTGTAATAGACCATAAGTTTACAATATCCATAAAAGAAAAATAGCAATAATTAAAAACCAATAAGCAACAATTTTGAAGATAAATAGCAATAGGATTGTTACAATGGTAATATCAAAAGAACATGTACCACAGGTACAAAAGGGAGTGGAAAGCAGATACATTCCAGATTGTAAAAAACGGGGAAGAAATAGAATTTAAATAAAGACAGGAGGACTGTAAAATGCAGATATTATCAGTAGCGTCGCCGGAATTTTTAAAATATGGCAGAGTCATTCGTCATGTAGAGTTTGGGGGTTTAATCCGGGAAATGAAAAATACCCCCGTACCACAGGGAGTGGTTTATGAACCCAGTGTCTCCCGGTTGGAAGAACTGTCCCTGATGCAGGAAGTTTCCGATGTTTTGTATGGGGAGATGCCCATTCAGATTGGATACTGCAACGGGCATAATGAGCTGTTAAATGGTTTGGAGTACCACAGGAGTTCAGAGATTAATGTGGCAGCTACCGATGCCATTTTAATGCTGGGGCTGCAGTCAGATATGGAAGAGGATTTTACATATGATACTTCAAAAGTAGAAGCTTTTCTTGTCCCCAAAGGAACTGCCGTGGAGATATATGCCACAACTTTGCATTACGCTCCCTGTGGTGTGGAGGGAGCAGGATTTCAGGTGGCGGTTATTCTGCCCAGAGGAACCAATTATCCTTTGCAGAAGAATCATAAAAAAGTATCATCCCAAGGAACTGCCCCCGATGAAGATGCTCTTTTAACTGCTGTAAACAAATGGCTTATCGGTCATCCGGAGGGCGGAATGGAAGAGGGCACATTTCTTGGGCTGAAAGGAAAAAACTGCAGTATTTTGGAGTAGGGAAAAGATACGAATGCATACGAAAGGGGTAAAGCAGAATCAGGAGGAAAGCCATGGGCAAGGGCAGGAAGATAAAAATAAATACAAAGCTGGGCAGACAGATTTCCATTGGCATCTTTTGTATGCTGGCGGTAATCATGCTGGTGTTTTCCATTAATATTATCAATATTATTGGCAGCAGCACAAAGAGTGACGCCGTTAATAATTTAAAGACAGTGGCCAATGAGAGAAAAGAGATTATTGAAAATTTTGTTCAAAACGAAGAACGAATATTAACGGCATACGCCAGGGCAGGGGAAATTACATACGCTATGAAAAATCCCGAAAACCCTGAGGCACTGGAAGCTTTGCAAAAGTATACAGAGCGTTTCTCTGAGGATATACCCAATCTGGAAGGAATTTATGCCGGCAATTGGCAGACACAAGTTTTAGCTCACACAAATCCCCAGGTTATAGGCATTACCACAAGGGAGGGGGATTCCTTAAAAAACTTACAGGATAAGCTGATGGAGACAAAAGACGGGGTTTACAATACAGGGATTATCTTATCTCCGGCAAGTGGAGAGCAGATTGTGTCTATGTACAAAGGCATATTTGACGAAAATGGAAATTCCATAGGACTTGTAGGGATGGGAATATATACCCAGGGACTTGTGGAAATCCTGGATGAACTGGAAATGGAGGGGCTGAAAAGCGTTTCCTATTCCCTGGTAAATGTGGCAGATAAAAAGTACATTTTCAACGAGGATAAAGAGAAGGTATCACAGGAAGTAGAACAGAAAGAAATCCTTGATATATGTTCCGGATTTATGGAAAATAAAGAAGCCAATACCGGATATGTGGAAGGGGAGAACGGTATGATTTCTTCTTACTGTTATATGCCGGAGCATGGATGGGTCTTTATGGTTCATGTAAAAGAGGAAGAATTGTTTTCCTTAAGCCGCAAAACAAGGGATTTTTTAATTCTATACTGTGCAGGGGCATTGCTTATTATGACAGGAACTTCCTATCTTTTGATTGGCAGAATGTTATCCCCACTGCATTTAGTGGAAAAAGATATTCTTTCTATCCAAAATTATGATATAAGGAGAAAGGGAGAGTTAGAAAAATACCAAAAAAGAAAGGATGAGATAGGAAATATATGTAAGGGACTGATTTTATTAAAGCAGAATTTCCAGGAACTAATTAAAGTTATTCAGGATGTTTCCGGGGAGATAAACAGTGCGTCAGTGGATTTTAACAGGGAATTTCAGTCTATTTCCATGGGAACCGGAGAAACAAACACTGCAATTTCCGAAATGGCGGACAGCGCCACAAACCAGGCCAGAGAAACCACCGATTCCAAAAAGAAAGTGGAAAGCATTCTGGAGAATTTAATCGCACAGACAGACAATACAAAAATGCTTATGGATTCCATCGTGGCAATGAATGGCGCTTCTTCCGATACGAAGGATACCCTGGAAGGTTTAGTGAAAGTGTTTATGGAAAGCGGAAATGCGGTAAACCTTGTGGCGCAGCAGACAGAACAGACAAAAGATTCCGTAGGGCAGATTATATCTGCGGCGGAGGAGATATCCGATATGGCGGAACAGACAAATCTGCTGTCTTTAAATGCATCTATTGAGGCGGCACGGGCGGGAGAAGCAGGCAGAGGATTTGCTGTGGTTGCAGATGAAATCCGTAAACTTGCAGAATCCTCCAATGATTCCGCAAAGCACATTTCAAATGTTGTAAATATACTTACAGGTAATACACAGAAAAGCGTAAAAGCCATGTCCATGGTGATTGATCAAAATTCCCAGCAGGTGGAGCAGTTAAAAAATATGCAGGATAGTTTTTCCAACATGATGGAGGAATTAAGAAATCTTCTGAACAATATAGAAAAGATGAACGGTTATATTGATACGGTAAATATTTCTGTGGATTCCCTCTCTCAAAACATATCTGCGGTGGCAGGCATATCGGAGGAAAATGCCGCCTTCTGCCAGGAGACAAGCGCAAGCATGGAAGTTCTTGACAATTCCATTGATTCTTGTCTGCTGCAGGCAGAAAAGCTTGTAGAATTAGGAGGCAGGCTTTCAGAATCCGTAAGCAGATTTTTGATTTCATAAAAGCAGGAGGTTTTTAAAATGGAGGAAGATTTAAAAATGACGACAGGCGGTGATTCATGTTGTGTGCCAAAAAACGTCTGTTTTACATGGCACAGGCTTACGTATCCTTCCCTTATTACGGAGACAGAGAGAAACCTCAATGTGATTCTGCCGCCGGACTACCAAAAGGAAAAGAAATATCCGGTACTGTATCTGTTCCATGGAATTGGCGGAGATGAAAACGAATGGAAAAATGCAAAACCAGAGTTTATTTTAGGAAATCTGCTGTGGGAGAAGAAGATTCCGGAATTTATTACGGTGGTTCCCAATTTGCGGACGAGGAAAGAGGATGGCGCTAATCCGGCGGATATTTTTTCTCTTGGGCATTTCCGGTCATTTGATTTGTTCCGGGAAGAATTGGAAGAGAGTGTGATGCCGTTTATCAAAGAGAAGTTTAACATATTAGAGGGAAGGGAGCACATGGCCATTGCCGGATATTCCATGGGAGGCAGGGAATCTTTGTATATTGGGCTGACAAGGACAGATTTGTTTGGTTATATCGGAAGTTTTTCCCCTGCTTACGGAATATTTCCTTATACGAACAACGGTGTGACAGAAAAAGGATTGTTTCGGAAAGAAGAATTTAAACTTCCGGAAAAATACAAAGGCAATACATTTCTGATGCTGGCAAACGGTGAAAATGATTTGGTGGTAAACGACCAGCCCCAATTGTACCATCAGGCTCTTTTAGAAAATAATACGAAACATTTATATAAGACGTATCCCGGAGGTCATGATTTTCAGGTGTGGGGCAGATGTCTGCATGAATACGTACAGCACATATTTAAAAGTTAGCGAAATATCGAAGGGAGTTTATGCTCCTACAATCGGTATCACAATGGCGTCTATTACATGATTACCACAAATGTCAGCAGTGGGGGAAATTTTTTAATTATCACCACAACCTTATACAAAACTATAACATTTCCAATGAATTTAAGGGGTACATTGATACTGATTTATGGAAGGAACGACAACATTGATGAAATCATAATAAGAACCTAAAGGTGGAAGGGCATCGGGGCTGCAGCCAATAAGAAGTGCAGGCAGATCATCATGGGCAAGAGTTTTAACCCATGAATCAATACTCAGACAGTGCTGGTCCATGAAAAGAACAAAAGAGCAAAACTACGGGCTTTATCGAGTTTCCGAGACTGCTCAATAAAAAATAAGAGGTATTTCAAAACGTTTGTGTTCTGAATTACCTCTTATTTTTTGTTGTCAGGCACAAACTCCATGATGTCTTCAATCCGGCAGTCTAAGATGTTGCACAGACGGTTTAGAATAATCGTTTTTACTACCATATTGTTGCGAAGCCGGTGAAGCTGTGCTTTGTCTACGCCATAATCCTTTATGAGTGAGTACTGGCTGATGTTTTTCTTTTTCAGAGTTTCCCACAATCTGTCATATTTTATTATAATATCAGTCCTCCACCTTGTATTTTAAATGCAGATAGATTAAAAATATAAGTGGAATGTAAGTGGTGTGCGTGGTACAATAGGAAGTGAAATTTGAAGTTGGTGGAGAAAAGGTATGCCGATATATGAGACAAAAGATTATGAGCAAGTAATAGCTCGTATTCAGGAAAAATCGTCACAAGAAACATAGAGCTGGGGGAGCGCCTTTCAGAAGATGTTATTATAGCGTTTGAGGAAAAATGTAAAATTCAATTGCCGCCAGCATATCGAACATTTTTGAAGTATATTGGAGATGGTTGTCATTGCATGCTTGATGGATTTCGACTCAAATGTTTACAAGATATAGAAAAGCAAGACTTTTTGGGGTGGTTTGAGTTATGGCTGGATTATCAAGACGAAACGGATTATTTCAAAGATTATGTATATGAATAGCCGTTGGTTTTCAAGCTTATAGAGAGAATGAAAACACACGAAGCTTTGAAGTTGCGCATAAGTAAATAGGTGAAGTGCATTATGAATCTTGAGGAATTTATTGAAAAGAATAGTATTGCGATATTTGTCAAAGCGGATTTTAGAAGCAAAAGATTTGATGTCATAAAAAAGGATGTCGCACTTGAATCATATGATTTGTATGAGCAATTGATTCTTTATAGCAATGTAGACAATTTGTTTGAAAGTGTTAGTGGACAGAGGTTGCCTAGAATCTGGTCACAGGGAAAAACAAAGTGTGTGATTTGTCAAATAAATGGAGAACAACTTGTTGCGCTTTTTTACGATACAAGTATGGATGTTAAAGAAAATTATTTATTTGCTAAACAATTAGATGTGAAAATGAAAGAATTGCTTTTATAGTGGTATTGAGAGATAACTTTGAAGTTAATCAACGAAGGAGAGGCAGATTATTTAATGAAAGAAACTTATTATTTGAATGAAAAAGAAGTGCCGACAATCCCTGTACCTCATGATTGTGTGGTTCAAAAAATACAGCTAGAAAAAGACAGTCTTATTTTGGTATTTGAGAATGATATTTCATATCACGATGGGATTAAAAGTATTAGGCCAAATGTAAAGTCGTTAATTATAAAGTTTCATTTTGTTCAAGATGTATATGATATAAATTTGTTTGTAAGAAGTAAGCCTAATAGGTTTCTTCATAAGTCAGGTGCTTTTAATGAAGTTGATTTAACTAAGGAAAAGAAAACCTTGCTCAATATGGTAAATAATAATTTGGAGTATTTGTATCACAATGTTGGATACTGCTCAATCATTGTAAAGCTGTGGTCTGAAAATGACATTGTTTTAGATATTACAGCTGATTATGTTGAATTTGAATGGATTGAATGATTGTGGGCAAATTTGAATTCTATGAAGAGAATAAACAATACAAGGAAGGATAGATAATATGGGATATAATTTGGGACGAGATGAGTTATTTTGGAGAATTGGAAATGAAGATTCGCAGAAGTTGTTAGAAGATATTGAGAAGATAGATAATATTGATTTTGCGGATGATAATGGAAGGACTTATTTGCATGTGGCATGTAGTGCACACAATCTGGAGGTGGCAAAATTGCTACTGAAAAAGGGAGCAAATCCTAATGTGAGGGATAAAAATGGTAGGTTGCCAATAATGTCTGCAATAGGAAGAATAAATGATAAAAATCCAGAATTACTTAAAGTGTTTTTGGAATATGGATTGGATTTGAATGCGATTGTAAATGGCATGACATTATGTGACATAATCGAATCCTTTGATGAGGAAGCATTGAATGCGGTGATTACAAAATTTAAGCGTGGAGAAGGATTATGACAATAGTTGAAAGCGAGAGAAACTTCTAGGTTTCAGGATGCAAAGAGGTCTGAGGTGATATAACTTTTGATGAATAGGAAGGAGATTAAGAGATGATAGATGTAAAATTTATTGAAGGAGAATTTAAGGTAAAAGGTACATTTGACTGGGGATTAGCAGGAGTCTGCGAGAACAAAGAATATCGCTGCAGCGAAGAAGAAGGTATTGCTGTTAACAATGAACTGGAGTTGTTAAAGAGTGCTGAGAATTATGACCAATATTATTGGATTAAACCGTTGAAGAATGTATTTGAAGGGAAAATCGATAATCTTGACGGAGAAACTGCGGCAGCAATTTTGACAGATTATTACAATGATTTGGAAAAACAGGCAAAGGAAATAAGGGAGCAGCTTAATAATTATTTCTTGTATAGGCTTATGGAAAGTATGACGGATACTGCATATCCATTTTGGGAAACGGATGGTGCAGTATTGGACGGCTATGAAGATGTAGATGATGATGTTTATACAGAAGAACTGGATGAGGAAGTGATGCAGGCTTGTCGTCTTTTAGCCAAAATCAAGGATGAAAACCAGCCGGAAACGATGAAGGATTTTAATGTGGATATGAAGGCTATGTTTGCAAAATATCTTCCTATGTTTAATCTGGAAGGGTTATTGGAAACGATAACCTGTGAATATACATATTTTGAGGGAGCCTGCGTTTCTGTTCAGTTTTCTGATGGGTGGGATTGTGAGTATTATTGTGGTGCCTATGAGAAATTTGAACCCGGATTTATACCAACGGATTGGCATAATTTTTGAGAGTATGCCATGTGTGGACACGACAGAATGCGATGAGTTGGCTTTGGAATGGAAGGAAATGAGGTATACAAAATGGAGAAAATTAAGATTACAGAAACGGAAATAAAAGAAAGAGAATGTGCATGGAGAGTTGGGAAGCATTACAAAATATGTTAAAAGGTTAATATCTGCAAAGGAGAAATCGTATGTTAAACGCAGAATATAATACAAAATTAAATCAGATTTTCCACAAGGCATTATATTGGAAGGCTGCTGCCTTTGGCACCCTATGTATACAGCAGGAGTACCAAGTGTATGAGCAACTCGCCAAGGGGCGTTTTTGGGATATGTCTACACATTTAAAGAAGACGGTGAAGCGGTTTTGGCGGGCAGTTACCACGGGCTATGCCATGGATGACAAGTATTTGTTGATTGTGGAGGAGAGTTTTTTTGAACCAAGAGATGCATGGGAAGAGCTGGCGCTTCAGATTGTGCAGGATATTTTGGATTTGTATTATGCTGTGTGGAAGAAGGATGCCGAGGCCACATTGGAGATCAGTCAAAGGCAGTTTGATTTGTTGGAAAAATACTGTGCTCTTGTAGGGGAGAAACTTACTGCGGAGCATTCGTTGGCAAAGCGAACCATGGAGCAGCAAATAAGCTGGGCAGAGGAGCTGGCATCAGTGGCTAAACAGGATAAAGCGAAAACCTTGGAATATTATTCTTTGGCAGCAGGTGCAGCAAGAGATTGTATAAAGGCTTTGCGTGAGGGGAAGAAAGCCATTGGTTGGGATTCCCATCATATCAATTGTGTGTTGGAAAAAGAATCTTCTATGCACTACTATGTGAAATCCGCAGTTTTGTCCGGAAATTATGATATGGCATTGGAGATAGTGACAGCGGATTCGATCATAGGAGCCATGATTTTGGGTGAAGATGAGCGGGCAAAGAAATATTTGCCGGAAGAGTTTGAACAGATTGATAAATATGACAGGGACTGGGATGGTACACTATGGGCAATCCTTCATGGGGATGAAAAGCTTATGAACCATTGCATCAAGGACTACATAAAGACATTACGATGGCAGGCCAAAAACTTTAACTCCATAGATTTGATTGCTGTTTTTGCATTGCCATTAATTCGATTGGGCATGGACAGAGGTATGAAATGTACATTAAATGTGTATGAGTTACCGTTGGAGTTATTGGATGGAGATAAAGAATTTGGAAAAAGTCTTTAATCGGATAAGATGTGAAAAATCCAATCTTTTATCTTGCAAAATTTAGTTTTACACAAAAAACGGAGAATAAACTTGCGTTTCATATTACGGCTGATGGCGGGAAAATGCAAGAAGGATATGGTGGAGTGGATGCTAAAGACAAAGGCTAAAGTGAACTTATGCAAAGAATACGAAAGAAGAATGGGAAGAGTAATATTTGTTATGCAGGAGAAAGGGAGACGGAATTATGCTAAAAATAGAAGATGTGATAGAAGATTTAAATCATTTAGATGAAGCAGCGTTTGCTCAACTATCTGATAAGTTATGGGAATTGGGAAATTTGGATGATATTAAAGAAAAGGTTACTACGGAGCTGTTTCATTTACATATAGGGATTAACATGATAGGCATATGGAAATCCGAAGGATGGGATAGCATTATAGCAGAACAGGCTGATTTCGTACCTTATATTCCAGTAGTTTTGCAAGAACTCGAGTTGTGTGATGTCCGGCGTGGTTTTGAAAATGTAATATCATTATTTCCTGAGGACACGGTTTTTAAGTCTGATAATGAAGAGTATTATGATATATATAATTTCTTTACATCATTTAGTCATAAAGCACAAAATGAGAAATTGAAAGCAATTGCTCCAGAAAAAAGACGAGAGCTGGTAAAGTCAATGAGACAAAAGGTAAGTCTCTTGGATGAACTGACAGAGCAGTATTGGAGTGATGATTCTAAGATGGCTGGATGGAAGCAGGTTTTTGATTATATACACAAAAAAGTGAGGCTTTAAAGCATTATAAAAACGCATGATGATTTGAATTTTCTTCATTAAAATGTTAAAAAAATAGGAAGGAATATAAAATGAAAATTATTAAGGCACTCAAGTTAGATAAGTATGATGACAATGTGAGATATACACAGCATAATGGATTTGTCTATAAGGATGTCACAGGTGGAGTTGGCGGAAAAATGGGGATTAGTTCTGGACCAGTCTATTGTGTAACTTTATATGCTGAATTGGAAGATGATGAAGAAGATACACAATATCCATTAGAAGATCTTTTGGATAAATATTATGTGAATTGTACTGAGGTAATGGAAGAAAAGGAAGAAGCAGGTAAGCGCATTTTTATATTTGAAATAGAAGGTGTGGATGAAAATTCTATCAAGGAGATTGCAGATTTAGTAGGTAAGCGTGTATATAATTACAAAGATGGAGACTACATCAAACTTGGAATCGAATGATATAATTTTGAACAAATAACATACTTGAAACTTTCAGATTTTTCATATCATGAAGGTGATAGTTGTTGAGGATTCGGTCATTAATCCGTTCTGAACCTGTGCGGTTATTGTAAGTCTTTATATATTCATCGGTGTCCCGTGCAACCGGGGGATAAAGGCGGATATCCCAATCAAGGTTTAGTATATAAACAGCGCCCGTATGGGGAGGAGGAACAGGGAACTTTGCAGGTGCACTTTTCTTCCTTTCCAGTGGCGGCTGGACAACGCCATTTCATGTCATGACGTTTTGCATCCAGAAAACGCAGGTGGAGCGGAAGGTCAATGTGAAGCCACAGGCGGTTGATGAAATCATAATAAGAACCTAAAGGTGGAAGGGCATCGGGGCTGCAGCCAATAAGAAGTGCAGGCAGATCATCGTGGGCAAGAGTTTTAACCCATGAATCAATACCCAGACAGTGCTGGTCCATGAAAAGAGCAAAAGAGCGGAACTACGGGCTTTATCGAGTTTCCGAGACCGCTCTCAGTTAAATTGAAGGTATTTACATTTCCAGATTAGTCTTTCGGCAAAAATAGTAAAAATTGCCGAAAGACTAATCTTGACTTATTACCAATTATTGTATATACTCATATTAGAATTTCGGCAAAAAACTGAAAAAATGCCGAAAATATAATGGAGTGATGCTATGAATATGAAGGATATTATTGAATATCTGCCTATGGATGAAAGTTTTACAAAACAGCAGTTCAGCAGTAAGGTAAGGGAAACGAATGCTGATTATTCAGGAAGTTCAATTTCATGGCTTTTATCAGAATTAAAAAGAGAGCAGAAAATTGCCAGTGTTGGCCGGGGCGTATATATCCGTGTCACGGAGGAAAGCAGAAAAAGGGAATATACTTTTGACCATCTTGAAGCATACCTGGAAATTGAGCAGGCAGTAAAAAGGGAATTTCCGCTTGTTGAATTCCAGATGTGGGAGATGTATCAGATGAATGAATTTGTAAACCATTTATTTGGAAAAAACACTATTTTCGTGGAAGTGGAAAATATGTGTGAGGCTCCGGTATTTGAAATGCTTCATGAAAGATTTTCGGATGTGCTGTTCTCTCCTAGTAAGGATATATATTACAGGCAGCGGGGAAATGATAATACGGTAGTGGTGCAGAAACTGGTTTCAGAAGCACCTAAGCCTGTTACAGGACATTCCGCCCCTCTTGAGAAGCTGCTTGTGGACCTGTTCTCAAAAAAGCTGACAGGTAAACTGATTAGCAGAAGTGAGTACCAGGGAATTTACGAGGAAGCGTTTTCAAGATTTCACATTGATGAGATAAAAATGTTCCGTTATGCAAGGCGGAGGCATCTGGAATCAGAGATAAAGACATTTTTAAGAGAAAAGACAAGCGTGAAATTAAGATACAATTAGGAGGGCGGATTTGCTTTCAAAAGAGATATTTACACTGGAGTATATCAGAGGGTTACATAGCTGAAACTTTGGCAAAGAGCAGATATAAGAAACTGTCCTATATAAAAAAGTATAAGCTGGAGGCTTACGGTTATCTGGTAGAAGCAGTACATCTCCTGGAGGAATAGAAGGCGGAAAGAGAGGATAAGACGTATCTGCATCTAGCCACCCCGCCGATGGTCTGTTATAATATAAAAAATATATTTAATGTGACGGCAGAATATTTTAGTAGTAAATATTTGCCTGATTTTGGAAAATATACCCATGAGCCAAATGATTTGCCAACAGGTATTCTCTGTTTCAGCGGGAACAGCAAATCATTTGGCAAATGTGTATGTTCTGGAGTATAATATGTCGGAAAAATATTTTCAAAATGCGTTATCCAATTTTACTTTGGATGTGGCAAATGGCGGAGCAATTCGCCATTTGTGGGACTTAGGCTATTCCGTCCGGGAGATTTTAAAGCAGCTTGACTATCCCACCAATTTTGAACGGGTGCAGAATGTAGTGTGGGAACATCTGCTGTCTACCGGGGTCATCTGCCTTGGGAAGCCTGAAACATTAAAAGAGCAGACAGAAGTTTCTTATGTAAAAGAATATGATAAATATGGCAGGACAAGTTTCCGCAGGGTGGTAAAAGTAAGGGAATTAAGAGAAGAAAATGAATATATTCCCTGTGATTTCGGGTGGCTTATGCATGATGATAAGGAATTGTTTGACAAAATGCTAAACTGTTTGGACGAAAGACAGCAGGAATATATAACAGATATTCCCTGGAAGAGGATGCGGGTGTACCACAGGGCAGATGCACGGATGAAAGAGATAGCAGAAAAATTAGGGGATTTTTTATGAAATTAATGATAGAGCAGTCTGAGGATTGTAAAGAGACGGAAATCCATATTAAATGCAGCATGATAAATGATGATTTGCAGAGGCTTATTGATGAAATACAGATTATGATGTTTTCCGTTACAGGAAAAAAAGACGGGGCCATACATAAGCTGTCTTTGGAGGATATTTTTTATTTTGAAAGCGTGGACGAAAAAACCTTTGCCTGCTGTAAAGAAGAGGTTTATGAATGCAGTTTAAGGCTTTATGAACTGGAGAAAAAACTATCCCGGTTTTCCTATGTGCGCGTCAGCAAGTCAGTGGTGATAAATATCAGCAAAATAAAAAGCATACGTCCCCAGTTAAACGGAAGGTTTGAGGCGCTGCTTGAAAACGGGGAAAAAGTGATTGTAAGCAGGCATTATGTCAATGATTTAAGGGATAAATTTATGGGAGGTGACAGGGAATGACAGGCAGGATAAAATTGTTTTTGGAAAATTTTTCCATATCTTTTACCACGGTTATGATGGCATATATATTTTTAAGTTCTATTGGTGTGTGGGATGAAATTACCGGAAAAAATCTGGCTGAAATTATGCTGATTTGTTTTTTGGTGTCATTGTGCCATTTTATTATCAGCCTGTTTCACTTTTCATCTTTTCTTTTGTGGCATTTGATGTATA
The DNA here is from genome assembly GCA_947630855.1 of uncultured Lachnospiraceae bacterium. Taxonomy (GTDB): domain Bacteria; phylum Bacillota; class Clostridia; order Lachnospirales; family Lachnospiraceae; genus Roseburia_B. Next base: position 9,914 of record CANRJF010000006.1, on the reverse strand, counting down.
TTATTTCCATGCTGGCAGTTGTGTTCGGGATAGGTGGATTTGTGTTAGGCTTAATTGATTTAGATTTTATAAACTGTATGGTTATGATTGTTTTATTGATTGTAGTATACCTGCTGGTTTATTTAGTGGCGTATTTGGACCATTACAGAAAAGCCAGAGAGATTAATAAGTTAATAGAAAAAAACAGAAAATAATAAATCTTTGCATCTTAACCGCGCATTTTGGCATCTTGCCGAAAGGGCGGTTTTTTTTCGGAAAAATTGTGCTATACTCCAAAGCATACATATTTGCCAGATGATTTGTTTTTTTTGAAACAGAGAATGCCTGTTGGCAAATCATTTGGCTTACGGGTATAATATAATTTTGCAAAAAAGGAGGATAAAGAAATGGTTTTATTACAGCTTATAAAAAGGAATATCCGCCTGTATTTCAGGGACAGGATGGCTGTGTTTTTTTCCTTTTTATCAACATTGATTGTGCTGGTTTTAATGCTGGCATTTTTAGGGGAGGGCAATGTGGACAGTGTCATGTCAGCCTTTGGGGAGACTTCCGCAGAAGCAAAGGAACATGCCGACAGACTGGTGGTTTTGTGGGTGATTGCAGGGATTCTTGTGGTAAATGCCTTTAGCGTGGCGGTGGCTATGGTGGGATTTATGGTGGAAGATACCGCAAAACATAAGCTGGCGGCATTTTTTGCAACTCCGGTAAAACGGGAAATCTTTGTGCTGGGTTATATTTTTTCCGCCAATATTGTGGCATTGCTTATGTGTCTGTTTATTTTTGCGGTGGGGGAGATTTATATTTTGGCGATAGGCGGGAGCATGCCCGGGGGAGTAGTTCTTGGCAAACTGCTGTTAGGGGCAGCGGCAAATATTTTTACCGCATCCTCCATGGCATTTCTGTTTGCCTGCCTGATAAAAAGCATGAGCGCCTGGGGCGGTTTTGCCACCTTAATCGGCACATTAATGGGTTTTCTGTCGGCAATCTATGTGCCCTACGGCACATTGGCGGAAGTTTTGCAGAATACTCTGCGCATACTCCCCATGTTCCAGGGAACATCCGTTATGCGGGAACTTTTAACGGAGACGGAACTTTCCTGGTTTAACGCGCCAAAGCAGGTAAAAGAAGGTTTGGCGGAGTATATGGGAATCACGGTAAATTACGGGGACGTTATATTATCTTACGGCAGCAAACTTCTGTATCTTTTTGCCTGGGGAGTGGGATTTTTGCTGGTGTCTTTCGTATTGTTAAAGAGAAAAAATGTCCAGGACAGGTAAATTTTCCGGGATAGATAAGGAGAAAAATTTTATGGAAAAAGTAATTTTAGTGGAACATCTTGAAAAACAATTTGGGGATGTGACTGCGGTAAAGGATATTTGTTTTCAGGTAAAAAAAGGGGAACTGTTTGGATTTTTAGGGGTAAACGGAGCGGGAAAATCCACTACCATCAATATGCTCTGCACCCTTTATAAAAAGACAAAAGGCTCAATAAAAGTCTGCGGGTTTGACGTGGAACAAAAACCGGAGGAAGTGCGGAGGCGAATCGGCGTAGTGTTTCAAAACAATACCTTAGACGATTTGCTTACCGTGGAGGAAAACCTGTTTTTACAGGGCTCACTGTATGAAAAAAGCCGGGAAAAAGTAAAAAGGCAGGTGATGGAAGCTGCCCAGGTGTTAAGCATAGAAAATCTGTTAAAAAGGCGTTACAGTAAACTCTCAGGCGGACAGAAAAGACGCTGTGAAATTGCAAAGGCTCTTATGAATGCGCCGGAAATCCTTTTTTTGGATGAGCCTACTACCGGCCTTGACCCCATGACGAGAAAACAGGTGTGGGAGAGTATTGCCAGGCTGCAGAAGGAGCAGAATATGACAGTATTCCTTACCACCCACTATATGGAAGAGGCGGCAGGCGCCCACTACATCTGCATTATGGATGAGGGGAAAATTATAGCGGAGGGAACGCCTTCTGTTTTAAAAAACCGTTATGCCAGGGATGTGCTGAGGGTATATGCAAAAAATCCCAAAGAGATATGGGAAATGTCTTTGGAAGGGGGAAGGGAAAGATTCCAGTCATCCAACTATGTGGGGTTTTATCTGGAAAGCACAAAAGACGCACTGCCCATCCTGGCAGAGCTGGAAGGGAAATATGATAATTTTGAGGTAATTCAGGGAAATATGGATGATGTTTTTTTAAATGTCACCGGAAAAAAACTTTGATGAGATAAAAAAGCCTGTTTGTTTTTGGTTGATTTTTGTTGTATTGTGTTGTATCATAGACACAAAGGAGTTGGTTTGCTTGGAATTTCATTTACCTCCTTCCCAGGAAGGAAAAGCAAGAATCGTACAGGAGTTAGTGCCGGGCAAACAGGTGACCCTGGCCCATATTATTGCAAGCCCGGACCCTGTGGTATACCAGAAATTAGGCTTAGATCCCAGCAAAGATTACAGCAGATCTGCCATTGGGATTTTAAGCATGAGTCCGGCGGAAATTTCTGTGATTGCAGGGGATTTGGCAGTGAAAACGGCAGATATAGAACTGGGGTTTATTGACCGTTTCAGTGGCACTTTAATCTTTACAGGCAGCGTGTCTTCCGTGGAGGAGGCAATACATGCCATTAATAGTTACCTGATTGAAAATTTAGGGTTTACCGTCTGCCAGATTACAAGGACATAATGAAAAAGATTATGCTGGTAGGGCGCAGCGAGTGCGGAAAGACAACTTTGCGCCAGGCGCTTAAGGGAGATGTGATACATTACCATAAAACCCAGTACATAAACCATTTTGATGTGGTCATTGATACACCGGGAGAATATGCGGAAAACGGGCCCCTAGGCCGTGCTCTGGCGCTGTATTCCTATGAAGCAGACGTGGTGGGAATGCTGATTAGCGCGGCAGAGCCTTATTCTTTATATCCTCCCTGTTGTGCTTCTGTCTGCTGCCGTCCAGTGATTGGAATCGTTACTCAGATAGATCATAAAAACGCTATGCCAAAGAGGGCAGAAAAGTGGCTTCGGTTAGCAGGCTGCAAAGAAATATTTTTTGTCAGCGCTTATACAGGGGAGGGAATATGGCAGCTTTTGGAATATCTTAGGGAACCGGGGGATATGATGTCCTGAATAAGTCAGGAGGAAGTTTTAACGGCGAGAAATTTTTTTGATAAAAGAGCCTGTATTTCTTAAAGCAATTTACTTGTATTTACGTTTCCGGCGGTTTATAATAATAAGGAATATGATACAAAAGCGGAGGGTGAGATGCAAAAGGAAAGTCAGTTAGTAAATTGCATTTTAGATAATGTATTGGATAATACGGGTGCCTATCTCTTCCGGTATGACAGGAAAGAGCACGCCATGCATATTCCGGAAAGGACACAGAAAATATTTTCATGCGGCTCTTTTTACAATAACATGCCGGATTCTTTTGCCAAGGATGCGGTCTATTGGTTTGATTACAAAAATTTTTGTCAGATGTTTCAGAAGATTCATGTGGGGGAAAAGTCTGCCGCAACGGATTTCAGGGATAAATGCGGGCTTCACTGGTATCATGCAAGTCTCGATTTGATTCAGGGAGAATTGGACGATGAGGGTGATGTGCTGGGAATCATAAAGGTAATGGACCAGGAAAAAGACTGGATGGAATTATTTGAGTCTTCCCTGCATCTGATGAAGGACAGATATTACCGTATTGCCTGCATTGATTTGCAGACAAATTCCATGCGCACTGTGACCATTGCAGATGATGAGCGTATGGAGGCAGCCCAGTTTTTGGAGAATTACCGGGAGGCAATTATAAAGTTTGCATCCCAGTACGTTCTTCCTGAATTTAAGGAAAAGTTTCTGGCTGTCATGCGCTTGGATCGGCTTTTAGATTTTTTTGACAACGGTTCCAGTTATGTGGACATTGTTTATGAGCGGTTGGAAAGCAATAAGGCCGTGTGGGTGCGTTCCGAGCTTATTCCCATGCAGGGGTATGGGGTAGACCACAAACGGGTTATGTGGTATGTGAAAAACATTTCGGAAGAGAAAGCCATGGAGGACCAGCTTTCCCAGCAGTTGATGCAGAATAATGCGGAGATAAACCTGCGTTTAGAGACGATTTTAAACGGGGTGAGAGGCGGTTTTGTCATTAACTATGATGATGATAAGTTTTCTTATAAATATGTAAGTGAAGCTGCTGCTGCCATTCAGGGCTATACAGTGGAGGAATTTATGAAAGCCTCTAAGGGCAATGCCCTGGACAACTGTTTTGTTACGGACAGGGAAACCGTCCATAAACAGATAATGAAAGATTATTCTAAGAGGGATACCCATTCCGTAAAATACCGTGTGCAGTCCAAAGATGGGAAAATCAAATGGGTGTTGGACAGTGGAAAAAGGGTAATTGACAGAAACGGGGAATGTCTGCATTACAGCCTGCTCCAGGATGTGACGGAGATAGAGAAAAGTAATATAAAGGCGAAAGATACCCTGAATATGTTAAAGCAGATGGTAAGCGCCCTTAGCTGCGGTGTGCTGGCTTACACCATCCCGGAACGCAAGGTTTTAATTATGAATGATGAGGCAAAAAGGATTTTTGGCTGCGGCAAAGAGGAAGCAGGAGTGGCGGTAGAACGCCTTATCGGGGAAAATTTGTGCGAAGAAGACCGGGGGACAATCCGCTCTGCCGTGCACATGTTAGAAAACCCTGGGGATGATGTTACATACGTGTTCCGTACCAGTTTTAAAGACGGGCAGATGTTAAAGGTTCAGGCATATACAAGGCTTTTGGAATTTGATGACGGGGGGCGTTATATATTAAGTTCCGTTCTGGATGTGACAGAGCAGTCCCAGCTTACGGATCTGCTTGAGCAGGAGAGAAAACAGTACAGGGATGCATTGACGGCAAATTCCATTTTTTCATTTTCTTTTGATGTGACAGACGGATTTGTGCGGCAGGAATATTTGTCCAATGATGGGGTGAGTATCCTGCGGGAATTAAATTTGCCGGTTCCCGTGGAGTTTAACTATTTTATGGAGGAATGGCTTAAGACGGAAAAACCGGAGTTTCTAAATAAAAATATGGTTCAACTGCTAAGAAGCGAGACACTGCTTTCCCATTATAACCAGGGGGAAAGACAGTTGGAAGTGGAATTTTATAATCCGAAGACAGGCAGGTATACCAGGGTGATGTTTTTAATGTCCCAAAGTGACGAGAACGGGCATGTGCTGGCTTTTGTCAGCGGCATAGACACCACCAAGGAAAGAAGGGTGGAGCAGCAGGCGAAACAGGCGCTGACAGATGCCTATGAAGCGGCAAACCGTGCCAGCCAGGCGAAATCCGATTTCCTGTCCCACATGAGCCATGATATCAGGACGCCTATGAATGCCATTATCGGTATGACGGCAATTGCGGCCACCCATATTGATGATAAGGAGCGGGTGGCAGACTGTCTGAACAAAGTGACAAGTTCCAGCAAGCATCTGCTTACTCTGATTAATGAAGTGCTGGATATGAGTAAAATTGAATCCGGTAAAATGGAATTGACAGAGGAGGAAATAAATCTTTCGGAACTTATTGATAATCTGCTTGTTATGGTGCGTCCCCAGTTAGAGGAAAAGAACCATGATTTAAAGGTGACAATCCGGAACGTGGAACATGAAAATGTGGTGGGTGACAGTCTGCATATCCAGCAGGTATTTATTAATATTATGGGCAATGCGGTGAAATACACACCGGAGAACGGAAAGATTTTCCTTACTATTTCGGAAAAAGTGACAAATCAGCCAAAGGTGGGCTGTTATGAGTTTATTTTTGAAGACAATGGAATCGGCATGTCGCCGGAGTTTTTAGAGCATATTTTTGAGCCTTTTGCAAGGGAGGATGAAAGCAGGAACAATAAGATACAGGGCACAGGTTTAGGTCTGGCAATCACAAGGAATATTATCCGCATGATGGGCGGAGACATTAAAGTGGAAAGCGAACTTGGCAAAGGCTCTAAATTTATTATTACTATTTATCTGAAGCTGCGGAATGTAGAAGAAGTAAACTATGAAGAATTTTTAGACCTTCCCATACTTGTGGCAGATGATGAGGAGGATTCCTGTGAGGGCACCTGCATGATGCTTACGGAACTTGGAATGAAAAGCGAGTGGGTTCTTACCGGCATGGAGGCAGTGGAGAAAGTCAAACAGGCACATAAAGAAAATCAGGATTATTTTGCGGTAATTCTGGACTGGAAAATGCCCGGGATGGACGGGATTGCCACAGCAAAAGAGATTCGTAAGACTGTGGGCAGCGAAGTTCCCATTTTGATTCTTTCCGCATACGACTGGTCAGAGATTGAGATGGAGGCGAGGGCTGCCGGAGTGGATGCTTTTATCAGCAAGCCGCTGTTTAAATCCAGGCTGGTTTATTTGTTCCACGGATTGGTGGGCGGGGGTATTCAGTCCGCAGAACCCCAGGCAAAGAGAGTGATTGAAGCAGATTTCAGCGGAAAGCGCGTGCTCCTTGTGGAGGACAATGAACTCAATGCGGAGATTGCCCAGGAAGTTTTAGAGGATACGGGGCTTACGGTAGACCATGCGTGGAACGGCAAGGAAGCTATTGATACCTTGCTGGAGGCCGAAAAAGGATATTACCAGCTTGTATTTATGGATATTCAGATGCCGGTGATGAACGGCTACGAGGCAGTTCGTGCCATACGCTCCACAGGCAGGAAGGATTTGCAGAAAATCCCTATTGTGGCAATGACGGCAAATGCTTTTGCGGAGGATGTGCAGGCGGCAATTAATGCGGGGATGAACCAGCATATTGCAAAACCCTTAGATTTAGACCATTTGCTGGTGACGTTAAATAAATGGCTTTAGCAGCATTAAAGAGCGTTTTTTAAAAGAAAATTGGAGAGACGTACTGGTGCCATCCATCATGGTGACTATATTTTTCGGCTCGGAAGAGTGGGATGGGCCGTTAAGCCTGTTTGACATGATGGATGTGCCAGACCCGGAGGTACTTGCCTGCATGGATAATTACCATGTGCGGCTGATTGCCCCGGCGCAGATGTCGGATGAAGAAATTATGAAGTTCCAATCCAGCCTGCGGGAGGTCATGCTGTTCATTAAGTATTCGAAGGACAAGGAAAACTTGAGCCGATTGCCTTTTCTTTATATAATGAAAGCAAAAAAGGACGGTGGTAATCCCTCCTTCCGTGGTGTCGTATCTTACCTCTGAATCGGGGGATTGGCAAGCGGAAAAGAAAAAAGCCGGAATATACCTTGTAGCGTCCGACATTTTTTGATAAAATATTCATACGGGTGCTGCCATAACGGTAGGCGGCTAGTCCTTCTGCGGAGGGACTGTGACCCTCCGATTACATAGAAACCTGCGTGCAGGAATCTGGGAAAGGAGGGCTGAGTGGATGTTGACGATTGAAGGATTGATTTCGGTGCTTGGCTTATGCCTGACCTGCTTCGGTCTCGGATACGCCATCGGAAGCAAAGAGAATAACAAGACACAAAAATAGCCGCCCAATAGTCTGACAAACTTTAGCGGCCGTTTTTGCTTCTAAATAAATTCGGACTAGCCGTCTATCGGCAGTACCTTTATGTAAATATATCTTAGCAGATTTATATGGAATTGTCAAACGCTGCGAGAGTGTTCCGCTGAAATCCCTTGCATAATCCCCGGAAAGTGGATACACTATAAGTAAGAAAGTTGGAAATTCCTGCTTTCAAATTTAGAGCAAAGATGATTGTATGCTGCCGGTTGTCGTTTACCCGAAAAAGTACCTTGACGAACTTCGCGGAGAACTGGGCGAGGTAAAGGCAAAAATCGCCTCCGGTGAGCAGCCTGTCTTTGACAGTGTAGACGCGCTGTTTGCAAAGTTGGAGGCGGATTGATGGCTTATTAGATTACCTTTACCAAACGGTTTGAAAAACACTTTAAGGACGACGGAGTAAGCGGCATTACATTCGAGCGTGAGGGCTTCCAGAAAATGATTGCCGAGGTTGAAGCGGGAAATGTACGGGGCAGATAGTCTTGCATACTCAAGTGGATTGTCTATTGCCATTGCATTTAGCACGTGGTCTGTCCAAGCTGTGGTTTTTAATCCTTCTTCTGCTTTATTACAGTCAATCCGTAGTATGTAGCCATCAAATGTAGTAATATCAATACTGTTGTGGTACATATTGTATCTTGCATATATCAATTTCATTTTTTAATCCGTCCTTTCGTAATTTTTTACAAGCATATCAAATCAGTTTCCACGCCTTAATCGTTTTGTGTTATAATGTGTTGTAGGTTTTCCTTTCCCTTAAATTTTCCCTTATCAGGGTTTGTAACAGCAGGAGAAAGGAAATTATAACAGTTATTAAATTCCTTAGATTTTATGAAAACCCAATCGGGATTGGCGGAGGAAATGTAGATGAAAAATTATATAAGAACAAATATTTTCCCAATTATCATAGAAGTGATATTTATTTTATCGTGCTTTATTGTTCCGAGAGAGTATTATATATACACTAATTTTTGCTTTTATATGATATTAGCAATCTATTTTTGGTGTAGAAAAGATTTTTCGTTAAAGAAATGGTTATATAACCTAAAAAGTGGAAAAAAGTTTTGGAAGCATGTTATTTTGACGGCATTAGGATTTATTGGTGCATTTATAATAACAATGGTTTTAGAGAGTCTATTCCCGGATTTTAATACGGGCATGATAGGGCTAAGGAGAAATTCGTGGATAACGTTGATAATATTTGCTATATCTACGGTTTTACTTCCGTCAATTGTAGAAGAAACTTTTTTTAGGAAAAATATGATTTCTTTTGAAAATAAAGTTGTACTAATCATTACAACTTTATTGGGGATATTAATGTATGCTTTTGAACATTCGCTTGCCGTTTGGGGAATTTTCTTAACAATGATTTGGGCGTTGCCTTTGAGTATCTCATATATAAAGACAAAAAATGTTTATGTACCGATGACTGCACATTTTATAGGTAATTTATTTGGTAATGGAATAGATATTATTTTTACAATTATTGCAATGATTTCAAATAAGTAAGTCATGGGGAAATTCGGTATTTGACGGAGGTAATACATATGTGTGATTGCATGATTTGTGAGAGAATAGAACTAATAAAGAAGGGTGAAAATCCATACTTTGTTCGTGAATTAAGTACTGGATATGTTGTAATAGGTGACCAGCAACGCATAAAAGGATATACTTTATTTTTATGTAAGAAGCATGCGTTTGAGCTACATCAGTTAGATTCAGAGTACAGAGACAAATTTCTTCATGAGATGGCGATTGTATCTGAGGCAGTCTTCAATGCCTTTAAACCAGATAAACTAAACTATTCGTTGTTAGGAACAGGGCGTGGCTTACATATGCATTGGCACCTTCATCCGCGCAGAGCGGGCGACACTCCGAAACCGGGTCCTGTCTGGCAACTAGGAAAAGAGCTTCTTGACGAAAAATACAATCCAACACAGGAAGAGCTGGAGCTATTGAAAAAGCAACTAAACAAAGAACTTGACTTACTACTCTAACTCATATTTGGATTCCATTTTTTCTAAGAGTTGGAAACTACGAAAATTTCAGTTTGTCGGAGAGAATATATTAAGCACTTAGGAAAAATCTTAGGTGCTTTTCTAATGCAATAATTTACAGCATCAGGAGCAGAAAGGAGGGCTTACAAAATTGAATATTGCTTATCTTTGGTAGCGGTTATCTTAACAGACAATCAGCTACCTTTTTTCTTTACAGCAACTATCAACACAGCATAGAAAGAATGAGGTATCAGAAATGATTGAGGACAAGAACGAAGTCAGCAAAGACTTAGAAAAAGCATTACAGGCATTGGAACAGGCAAAACAGCGTGTAGCCAATGAGAAGAAAAAGCAGAACGAGAAGAAACGGAAAGCCGAGAACCACCAC
>CANRJF010000005.1 GCA_947630855.1 uncultured Lachnospiraceae bacterium | reverse complement strand
AGACGGGCGCAGAGCAGACAGAGGGAGAGGCGGTCTCCCAGGTCCTGGAGGCGGCCCCTCGGAAAAAGAAGGGGAAAGCAGCTGCTTCCTCGGCGGGTGTCTCCACGGCGGAGGCGCAGGCGTCGGCGGCTCAGGCAGAGACCGCATCCGCTTCTCCGGTTCTCTCCGCGTCCACAGGGGATGAGGAGATTGGCGGACCGGACCCGGAGCTTCAGCAGGCGGCGGAGGCGGAAGCCCAGGCGGCAGCGGAAACTGGAGGAGAAGTGGAAGCAGGAGCGGTTCGTGATGAATAGAGCTGCTTTTGAAAAACAGAAAATTGATGATGTAAGGCTGTCTTTTTGGGGCAGCCTTGTGCTATATAGAGACAGGAGTTTTACATGAAAGTAGGGAAAGTGCCGGAAAACGTGTTAAAGCGCAGCATTTTAAAGCAGATACGCACAAGCCGGAAGGAAGTTATCTTGGGAGCCGGGATAGGCGAGGACTGCGGGGCGGTGAAATTAGGAGAGGATGAAGTGTTTGTACTTTCCGCCGACCCGATTACAGGTACTGCCACGGACATTGGGAAGCTGGCAATCACCGTTACTATGAATGACCTTGCCAGCGCAGGGGCAGAGCCGGTGGGAGTTTTGCTTACGGTTCTGCTGCCGGAAGATATTACGGAAGAAAAAATCCGGGAGATGATGTGCCAGGCACAGGAAGCCTGTGAAAAAGCAAATGTGCAGATTATAGGAGGCCACACGGAAGTTACCAGGGTGGTAAACCAGCCGGTTATCTCCGTAACGGGAGTGGGAAAGGCAAAGGAAGGAAAACTTGTGTCTACGGCTGGGGCAAGGCCCGGAATGGATATTGTGGTTACAAAATGGGTGGGTCTGGAAGGTACATCTATTATAGCAAAAGAGAAGGAAAAGGAACTTTTGTCCCGTTTTTCCCGGGACTTTATTTTAAAGGCACAAAAATTAGACGAATTTCTTTCCGTGATGCCGGAGGCGGCAGTTGCCGTAAAATCCGGGGTGGCAGCCATGCATGATGTGACGGAAGGAGGGATTTTCGGGGCATTGTGGGAGATGGCACAGGCTTCCGGTGTAGGTCTTGAAATATATTTGAAAAAAATCCCTTTAAAGCAGGAAACCGTGGAAATCTGTGAATTTTTCGGCATTAATCCCTATGAACTCATATCCAGCGGCTCCATGCTTATGGCGGCGGAGGACGGCAATCTGCTGGTCATGAATCTTAAGAAGGCGGGTATTGCCGCAGCCCTGGTGGGAAAAGCCACAAAGGGTAATGACAGAGTACTGATAAACGGGGAAGAACGTAGATTTTTAGAGCCGCCCAAGGTGGACGAGCTCTATAAGGCAGTAGGGAGATAGAATAAAATGAGAGAGAAGATTTTAACATTTATTGAAAAAAACAGCCGAATTGATATCGGGGAACTGGCAATTATTTTAGGGGTGGATGAAGCATCCATTTTAAATGAACTTGCAGCTATGGAGCGGGAACATGTGATTTGCGGATACCACACATTGATTAACTGGGAGAAAACCGGGGTAGAGAAAGTGATGGCAATGATTGAAGTGCGGGTTACTCCCCAGAGAGGCATGGGTTTTGACAAAGTGGCGGAGCGCATTTATAATTATCCCGAGGTGGAATCCGTGTATCTGATTTCGGGAAGTTTTGATTTTATGGTGGTTTTGGACGGAAAAACCCTGCGGGAAGTGTCACAGTTTGTTTCCGAAAAACTTTCTACCTTAGATTCCGTGCTGTCCACAGAAACCAACTTTATATTAAAAAAATATAAAGACCACGGAACCATAATGGCAGAGCCGCCAAAGGATGAAAGGATGAAGATTGCGCCATGAGAAATCCACTGTCAAAACAGATTGTTCAGATAGAACCTTCCGGCATCCGTAAGTTTTTCGATATTGTAAATGAAATGGAAGACGCTATTTCTTTGGGAGTAGGGGAGCCGGATTTTGATACCCCCTGGCATATCAGGGAGGAAGGAATTTTTTCCCTGGAAAAGGGAAGGACATTTTATACTTCCAATGCGGGGCTGAAAGAATTGAAGATAGAGATATCCCGTTATTTGGAGAGGAGATTTCATTTAAGTTACGATTACAATCATGAAATCATGGTTACCGTAGGGGGGAGCGAGGCCATTGACATTGCCATGCGGGCCATGCTAGACCCGGGGGATGAAGTTTTAATTCCCCAGCCCTGCTATGTATCTTATGTGCCCTGCGCCGCTTTGGCAGGGGGAAAACCGGTGATAATTGAACTGAAGGCGGAAAATGATTTCCGGCTTACGGCAGAGGAAGTTTTGGCTGCAATAACGCCAAAGACAAAACTTTTAGTGCTTCCTTTTCCCAATAATCCCACGGGCTCCATTATGGAAAAAGAAGACTTGGAGGCCGTTGCAAAAGTGGTGGTTGACCATGATTTGTTTGTTATCAGTGATGAGATTTATGCAGAGCTCACCTTTGGGGACAAGACCCATGTATCCATTGCTTCCCTTCCCGGCATGTGGGAGAGGACTGTTACCATCAACGGATTTTCCAAGGCTTATGCCATGACGGGATGGCGTTTAGGTTATGCCTGTGCCCCCAAAGCCATATTGGAGCAGATGCTTAAAATCCATCAGTTTGCCATTATGTGCGCTCCCACCACCAGCCAGTATGCGGCAGTGGAGGCGCTTAGAAACGGTGATAATGATGTGGAAAAAATGCGGGAGGAATACAATGGAAGACGCAGGTATCTTCTCCACCGTTTAAGGGAAATGGGGATGGAATGTTTCGAGCCTTACGGCGCATTTTATATGTTCCCGTGCATTAAACAGTATGGCATGGCTTCCGAAGAGTTTGCCACAAAACTTTTAGAGGCAGAAAAAGTGGCTGTTGTGCCCGGGACGGCTTTTGGGGCCGGAGGGGAAGGTTTTCTTCGTATTTCCTACGCCTACTCCTTAGAGGATTTGAAAAAGGCATTGCAGCGGATAGAGAATTTTTTAAAAACATTATGAGAGAAAAATTATGGCAAATTTAAACATTGTACTGTATGAGCCGGAAATCCCTGCCAATACGGGAAATATAGGAAGAACCTGCGTGGCAACAGGGACGAGGCTGCATCTTATCGAGCCTTTGGGTTTCCGGCTGAATGAAAAGGAACTGCGCCGGGCAGGCATGGATTACTGGCAGGATTTGGATGTTACCAGATATGTGGACTGGGAAGATTTTTTAGGGAAAAATCCCGAAGCGAAGATTTATATGGCAACCACCAAGGGAAAACACGTGTATTCTGAAGTTTCCTACGAACCGGACTGTTATATTATGTTTGGAAAAGAAAGCGCGGGCATACCGGAGGAAATTCTCATTCAACACCCAAAGGAATGTATCAGGATTCCCATGGTGGGGGAAACCCGTTCTTTAAATTTATCTAATTCTGTGGCAATCGTGCTGTATGAGGCGCTGCGGCAGAATCATTTTGAGAATATGGAACTTTCCGGGGAACTTCACCGGCTGCACTGGTAATTGAGAGAATCGATACTTCCTTATGAAAGGAATAAAAATATGGGAATTGTCAAGGCAAGCAAATTAGTTTATGAATATATCAGGCGGGATGAGGAGGGGAATGTTGAATCCATCCAGACAGCCCTTGACCATGTGGATTTGGAGGTAAAAGCAGGGGATTTTATTGCTGTTTTAGGGCATAACGGCTCCGGCAAATCCACCCTGGCAAAGCATATAAATGCACTGTTAGTACCCGGTGAGGGGACTTTGTGGGTAGACGGAAAAGATACAAATGACAGGGAGAATATACGTCATGTGAGAAGGACGGCGGGCATGGTTTTTCAGAATCCCGACAACCAGATTATTGCCAATGTGGTGGAGGAGGATGTGGGATTCGGGCCGGAAAATCTGGGCGTGCCCACAGAGGAAATCTGGAAACGGGTGGAGGAAAGCCTGCGTTCCGTGGGAATGTTAAAATTTGCAAAGTATTCTCCCAATAAATTATCGGGAGGCCAGAAACAGCGCATTGCCATTGCAGGGATTATGGCAATGGAGCCAAAATGCATTGTGTTAGATGAACCTACCGCCATGTTAGACCCTAACGGACGAAAGGAAGTGCTTTCTGCCGTTCATGAACTGAACAGGAAAAAAGGCGTTACGATTATTCTGATTACCCATTATATGGAAGAGGCGGCGGACGCGGATTATGTCTATGTAATGGATGCAGGAAAAGTGGTAATGGAAGGTATTCCCAGAGAGATTTTTTCCCAGCCGGAAAAATTAAAGTCCCATCGCCTTGATGTGCCCCAGGCAACTTTGCTTGCCCATGAGTTGAAAAAAGCAGGGCTTCCCATTTCGGAAGGAATTTTAACAAGGCAGGAACTGGCAGAAGAACTGGAGAAATGCTATGTCAATTATTCTAAATAATGTATGTTATACTTACAGCCCTAAAACTGCATATGAGATGCAGGCTTTAAAAAACGTAAGCCTGAAAATCGGGGACGGAGAGTTTATCGGGATTATCGGACATACAGGTTCCGGGAAATCCACTTTAATCCAGCATTTGAACGGATTGATAAAGGCATCTTCCGGGGAAATTTATTTTAACGGGAGAGATATCTACGAAGAGGATTTTGATTTGAAGGAACTGCGCACAAGGGTTGGCCTTGTATTTCAGTATCCTGAGCATCAGTTATTTGAAAATACCATATTTGATGATGTGTGTTTCGGCCCTATGAACCAGGGTTTTCATAAAAATGAGGCGGGGCTTCGGGCTTTTGAGGCCCTGCGCAGCGTGGGGCTGCCGGAAAGCCTGTACTACCAGTCACCCTTTGATTTATCAGGAGGCCAGAAAAGGCGCGTTGCCATTGCAGGGGTTCTTGCCATGAAACCGGAAGTTCTTGTTTTAGACGAGCCCACTGCCGGGTTAGACCCCAAGGGCAGGGATGAAATTTTAGATTTGATTGCGGGTATGCAAAAAAGCCGGGATATGACGGTAATCCTTGTCTCCCACAGCATGGAAGATGTGGCAAAATATGTGGAGCGGATTATTGTTATGGATGAGGGCAGCGTGGTATTTGATGACGTTCCAAAGGAAGTTTTTAAGCATTACAAAGAATTGGAGCGCATAGGTTTAGCGGCGCCGGAGGTAACATATATCATGCATGATTTAAGGCAGAGGGGGCTTAACGTGGATACGGATGCCATCACGGTGGAGGAAGCAAAACAGAGTATTCTTAAACTTTTTCGATAATAAAAGGAAATTGCTATGTTACGAGATATCACATTAGGTCAGTACTATCAGGCGGATTCCCTGATACACAGGTTAGACCCCAGGGTAAAACTTATGGCGGCCATGGTTTATATTATATCCCTGTTTACTTTTCGGGGAATAGCAGGATTTGTGCTGGTGACTGCATTTTTAATTTTTATGGTAAAACTGTGCCGGGTGCCCTTCTTTTTTATGGTAAAGGGCTTGAAGGCAATTGTAGTTTTAATGGTGCTGACAGCGATATTTAACCTGTTTTTGACGCCGGGGAAACATGTGCTTTTGCATTTTCTTGTGTTTACCGTTACCTTAGAGGGCGTTTACAATGCAGGATTTATGCTGATACGGCTTTCCTACCTTATTGTGGGAACTTCCATTCTCACATTAACTACCACCCCCAACCAGTTGACGGACGGGCTGGAAAAATCTTTAAAACCTTTTTCCAAAATAGGAGTTCCCGTACATGCCATTGCCATGATGATGTCCATTGCCCTCAGGTTTATCCCTATTTTAATAGAAGAGACAGACATCATTATGAAAGCCCAGATGGCAAGGGGGGCGGATTTTGAATCCGGCAATATAATAAAGAGGGCAAAAAACATGATTCCCCTTTTAGTACCTTTGTTTATCAGCGCATTCCGCCGGGCGGACGATCTGGCAATGGCAATGGAGGCCAGGTGTTATGAAGGCGGGGAAGGCAGGACAAAAATGAAGCCGCTGAAATATTCCCCAGGGGATTATACGGCATATCTGGTGCTGGCAGTTTATATGGCGGCGGTGATTATCTTAAGGATTGTATTATGAGGATACGGTTAATTGTTGCCTACGACGGCACGAACTACCACGGGTGGCAGCTTCAGCCCTCTGTGGTTACCATAGAATCAGTTTTAAATGAAAAGTTATCGGAGCTGCTGGGGGAAAATATCTGCGTAACCGGCGCCAGCCGCACGGATGCGGGAGTGCATTCCCAGGGAAATGCGGCGGTGTTTGATACCAATACAAAAATTCCCCCGGAAAAAATTGCCTTTGCCTTAAATCAAAGGCTGCCTAATGATATCCGGATTCAGAAATCCGACGAGGTGCCGTCTGACTGGCACCCGCGGATTTCCATCCAAGGCGCTGTGAAAGCAGAAAGACTTACGAATACAGGATTTTAAACCGCAGATTTCCCGACCCTGCCAGGAGGTTTGACACTTATTTTTACCATCACAGCCTGGATGTGGAAAAAATGGGTAAGGCAGCTTCCTATCTTGTGGGGGAGCATGATTTTAAGAGTTTTTGTTCCGTGCATACAACCGTGGAAAGTACGGTACGCACTGTCTACGATATAAAGGTGGAGCGGCAGGAGGACATTATAGTCATACGGATTACGGGAAACGGATTTTTGTACAATATGGTGCGGATAATTGCCGGCACATTAATCCAGGCGGGGGGAGGCATTATTAACCCTGATAAAGTGCAGGAAATTTTAATGGCAAAAGACCGCAGGGCGGCAGGGCCCACTGCCCCCGCCCATGGGCTTACCATGATGGGAATCAGTTTTTTGGAGGAGGGATAGGATTATGGCAAATAACAGGAGAACCCGCAGAAAAAGAGACAGGATATGGATGGGCGTTCTTGTGTCCATGTTTGCCCTGATGATACTGTCCGTGTCTGCCATTGCCATAAAGACGGCAGCGGATGAAAGGCAGCCGAAGGAAGTTAAGGAGACGGCAAACCTTAACAGGCAGGAAACGGCGGCGGCAGAGCCTAAGGAGAATCAGACGGGGCAAAGCAGGGAATTGGGGGATGATTACCTGGAAAATCTTTTAAACGAGATAAATGAGGAAAAAAGGAAAGAAGAGCAGCAGGCATTAGAAGAAAAGGCGGCACAGGAAGAAAAGCAGAAGGAAAAAGAAGATAAAGAAGAAAAAAAGGAGCCGGAGACAGAAAAAGAAGGGACAGAGGCGGTAACAGAAACGGAAACGGAGACGGAAAAGAAAACAAAAAGCGGTGAGGAAATCCTTGCGGAAATGACTTTGGAGGAAAAGATTGCCCAGATGTTTATGGTGACGCCGGAGGCCCTTACAGGTTATCCCAAGGTTACGGCGGCGGCGGATGCCAGCAGGAAGGCGTTAAAAAAATATCCTGTGGGGGGATTTATCTACTTTTCCCAGAATTTTGTAAGCCCTAAACAGACAAAGAAGATGACGAAAAATATACAGAAGTTTGCCGGAGAAATATCGGGGCTGCCCCTGTTTCTTGCCGTGGACGAAGAGGGGGGGCAGGTGACGCGCATTGCGGGAAATTCCGGCTTTGATGTGGAGAAAGTATCGGATATGCTTACCATTGGCCAGTCACAGGATACCCAGAAAGCCTACCAGGCAGGAAAAACCATTGGGGCGTACCTGCATAAATACGGCATCAATGTGGATTTTGCCCCGGTGGCGGATGTTTTGACAAATCCTGACAATCAGGTTATCGGCAATCGTTCTTTCGGCAGTGATGCCTCTTTAGTGGCGGATATGGATTTAGCGGTGATAAAAGGACTTTGGGAAGAGCAGGTTCTTCCCTGTATGAAACATTTTCCGGGGCACGGGGGAACTTCCGGGGACACTCATACAGGCCCGGTGTCCACGGACAAATTTTTATCCCAGCTTACGGAGACGGAGCTTGTTCCCTTTCAGGCAGGCATTGGCGCGGACGTGCCTTTTATTATGGTATCCCATATCAGTGCCAGCAATGTGACGGGGGAGGAGATTCCTTCATCCCTGTCCAAAATCATGATTACGGATGTGCTTCGGGATAAAATGGGATACCAGGGGATTATTATTACGGATGCCATGAATATGGAAGCCATCACCCAGAAGTACGACAGCGCCACGGCGGCGGTGATGGCAATTCAGGCGGGGGCGGACATGATATTGATGCCCCAGGATTTTGAAACTGCCTATCAGGGGGTAATACAGGCAGTCTCAGAAGGAAAACTGACGGAAGGGCAGATTGACGATGCCGTTGCCCGGATTATCGATGTGAAATTAGGTTTGGAGGGGGAATGACCAGACCATAACGGAGTAATTGCAGAAAAACAAGATTTATGGTATAATTTGCCTATATGGCTGTAAAAAGGAGAAGGAAAGCTATGAGGAAAAGTATTGCATTAAAGGTTATGCTGCCCCTGTTAATCCTGTTCGTTTTAACTTTGGTTGTAAATTCCACAACCACCAACGATTTACAGGATACCCGGGTTTTTTGCCAACAGATTATGGAAACGGCGGACGCGGCGCCGGATGTTATCGAACTGGCGGAGAAGACTTCGGCACAGATAACCAGAAGGCTGGCTGTAAACGGAGTGGTATCTTCTTTGCAGCTCCTGACGGTGGTGATAACGATTATCATTGCATTTACCTGTACCGTAAAGCCTCTTCGGGATGTAAAAGGGCAGCTTGACGTACTGATTGCCAAGCTTGAAAATAACCAGGGGGATTTAAGCCAGCGTCTTTTTACTAAAAAGAAGGACGAGATAGGAAGTGTTGTAACCGGCATAAATTTGTTTTTGGGAGAATTGCAGTCCATTATGCTTCAGATAAAAGCCCATTCCGGTTCCCTGGATTTGTCTTCTCAGAATATTATGAACAAGGTGTCTGATTCCACAAAATTTACGGAAGATGTATCAGAGAAGGCAAACATTATGTGTGGGGAGTTTCAGGATTTGTCAGGCGATATTACTGAAATTACAGATGAGATGCAGGGGCTGGTGGACAAGAGCAGCCATATGTCAGAAATTGCGGTTTTAGGCCAGGATTATTCTGAACAGATGAGGGAACGGGCAAATCAAATTAGAGACAGGGCAAATGCCAGCAAAACAGAGTCGGAAAATATTACTTCTTCCCTGCAAAAAGATTTGGAGGAATCCGTGGAGGGGAGCAAAAGCGTAAATGCCATCCAAAGCCTGACGGAGGAAATTCTTTCCATTGCCAGCCAGACAAACCTTCTTGCTTTAAATGCATCCATTGAGGCGGCAAGGGCAGGTGAAGCGGGAAGAGGATTTGCAGTGGTGGCGGACGAAATCAGCCAGTTGGCAGACAACAGCCGCAACGCGGCAAACAGCATCCAGCAGATAAGCAATGAGGTAACATCTGCCGTGGCAAACCTGGCAGCAACTTCGGATAAGCTGCTTTCCTATGTTACTACCGATGTTTTGGAGGATTACGACAAGTTTGTAGACGTATGTAATGAATATTTAAAAGATGCGGATAATATGAGTGATACCATGGATGCCTTTGACAGGAATACAAAGGAGCTGGCTACTTCCATGAAGAAAATGAATGAAGTTATGGGCGGCATTTCCCAGTCCATTGTGGAGGAGAAAGACCATGTGGAGGAACTGACAAACACAATTAACGGAGTGGCAGCCAATATGACGGAAATTCAGGAATATACGGCGGCAAACGATGAAGTTTCCAATGATTTAAAGAAAGAAATTTTAAAATTTAAAGAAATATAAAAAAGGGAAAGTACATAAGAAACGGTGAAAAACCGGAAACTGTTTAGATAAAAGCAGTTTCCGGTTTTTTATGCATATCTATTGACAAGTATAACAATAAGGTGTAGCATTGAATAAAATAACACATAGTATCAAATACTACATATCGCAATGTAAGAAGAAAAATGGAGGATGATTATGAAATTGATGATTCGTGAACCGGGAAGTGCAATTACACATTATATCGGAATGATTTTATCTCTTTTTGCGGCTGTGCCTCTTTTAGTAAAAGCCAAGACCTGCGGGATTCCACAAGCAGCTACCGCCATGGAAATATTTTTGCTGGCTGTGGTTTTTTTGTATGCTGCGTCTACGTTATATCATTCCCTGAATGTAAAGGAAAAAGTCTTAAAAGTTTTTAAAAAAATTGACCATATGATGATTTTTGTACTGATTGCAGGAACTTATACGCCCATCTGTATGCTGGTATTAGGAGGAAAGGTTGGGGCATACCTCTTAGCCCTTATATGGGGCATTGCCATCTGCGGCATGGTATTAAAGGCTTGCTGGGTAACATGTCCCAAATGGTTTTCTTCCATTATATATATTGCCATGGGATGGGTGTGCCTTTTGGTATTTCCCACACTTCTTGAGAAACTTTCCCCGGCTGCTTTTGGGTGGCTTTTGGCAGGAGGCGTGTTCTACACGGTGGGAGGCGTGGTTTATGCCTTAAAATTAAAGGGATTTAACAGCATTCACAAATATTTCGGAAGCCATGAAATTTTCCATCTTTTTGTTATGGCTGGCAGCCTGTGCCACTTTGTAGTTATGTATATTATTCTATAAAATATTGACATAAGCTCTGTAAAATGATAGTTTTAAAGGGATAACAGCGACAAAGAGAAGGAGAAGAAGAATGAGTGAGACAATAATTCCATACAAAATCTATCTGGACGAGAGCGAGATGCCCACAAAATGGTACAACATGCGGGCTGACATGAAAAATAAGCCGGCTCCCCTGTTAAATCCGGCTACTTTAGAGCCGATGACAGTTGAGGAACTTTCCGGTGTATTCTGTCATGAACTGGCAAAACAGGAGGTGGATGATACCACCCCCTATATTGAGATTCCTGAGGAAATCAGGAAATTTTATAAGATGTACCGCCCCTCACCCTTAGTCCGGGCTTACTGTCTGGAGGAAAAATTACAGACTCCGGCTAAAATTTATTACAAATTTGAGGGAAACAATACAAGTGGAAGCCACAAATTAAATTCTGCCATTGCCCAGGCATATTATGCAAAAAAACAGGGCTTAAAAGGCGTCACAACCGAGACGGGAGCTGGACAGTGGGGAACCGCCCTTTCCATGGCATGTGCTTATTTTGATTTGGATTGTAAAGTATATATGGTAAAAGTATCCTATGAGCAGAAGCCGTTCCGCCGGGAGGTAATGCGTACTTACGGGGCAAGCGTGACACCTTCCCCCTCTGATACCACAGAGGTGGGAAAGAAGATTTTAAAAGAGCATCCGGGCACTACGGGAAGTTTAGGATGCGCCATTTCCGAGGCGGTGGAAGCTGCCGTGGGAACGGAAGGCTACCGGTATGTACTTGGCAGCGTGTTAAACCAGGTGCTTCTCCATCAGTCCGTCATTGGATTGGAGACAAAGGCGGCGCTGGATAAATATAACATTGTGCCGGATATTATTATCGGATGCGCCGGCGGCGGTTCCAACCTGGGAGGATTAATTTCACCTTTTATGGGGGAGAAATTAAAGGGAGAGAAGAATTACCGCATTATTGCAGTGGAACCTGCCTCCTGCCCTAGCTTTACAAGAGGAAAGTTTGCCTACGATTTCTGCGATACGGGAAAAGTATGCCCTCTGGCCAAAATGTACACATTGGGAAGCGGGTTTATTCCTTCCGCCAACCATGCGGGAGGCCTTCGTTACCACGGCATGAGTTCCACACTGTCCCAGCTTTATGACGACGGGCTTATGGAAGCAGTTTCCGTGGAGCAGACTGCAGTGTTTGAGGCGGCAACCCAGTTTGCAAGAGTGGAGGGTATTCTTCCTGCCCCGGAAAGTTCCCATGCTATCCGCGTGGCTATTGATGAGGCGTTAAAGTGTAAAGAGACAGGGGAAGAAAAGACCATTGTATTCGGTCTTACAGGAACCGGATATTTTGATATGGTGGCATACCAGAAATACAATGACGGGGAGATGTCAGATTATATTCCTACGGATGAAGATTTAAAACCGGGATTTGATTCCCTGCCCAATGTAAACCGGTAATTTTCGGGTAAGTACAAGAAAAGATAGTCGGTTTATGCCATGTCCCTTAAAATATTCCTGTGAATGACGATATATTTTATGACCCGCTCCAATATGAGCATGAAGTGGTGCGTAAGCACCACGAAAATGCGAATATTGGGGCAGATTGTGGAAGCGCGAAGCGCGGAACAAGCTGGTATCAGGTTTTGACCCCAGCATCATTTCATAGTACCAAATTGAACAGGAGGAGAATTTTATGCGCGTTACAAACCAGATGACATCACAAATAGCATTAAAAAGCGGTATTCCATTGCAGCAGAACAACCTGTTAAATATTTTGACGAATCAGGAACAGTCAGAGGATAACAGCCTGTTGCATAGCATCGGCACATCAAAAAACGGAATTTCCGCATTGCAGAAATTAAATCATAAGGATAATGAGAAGCTGCATTCATACGGCACTTCATTAAGCGAGTTTGCATCCAAGTTAAATGAATCCGGGGAAGGCTCCCTGTTTGAGAAGGCTAAGGAGAGCAACAGTACGGAAGAGATTGTTTCCAATGTACGGGAGATGGTGGATGCCTACAATAATACCTTAGATTTGTTAAAGAACAGCGAGGGCGACCTAAACCAGTTTTATATGGAAGAACTTCGTTCCTACGTTACCACACATAAAGATGCATTAAAGGCAGCAGGGGTGACGGCAAAGTCTGACGGCAGACTTTCTATTAATGAGGAGACTCTTAAGAAAGCAGATTTGCAGACATTGGATGCGGCATTTGGAAGTGAGTCCGGTTTTACGGATAAAGTAGGGTATGTTGCAGGAAGGGTGGCAGAAAATGCCGAGGCCGACAATTATACATACTTAAACCAGTACAATGAGACAGGTTTATCCAACTGGGAAAATTATGCGGCAAATCATTACAATTTCTGGGGCTGATGCTTACAGGAGAAGAAATGAAAACAGCGGGGATGTGGATTTTACAAATTCACATCCCTTTTTCCTGCATATAAATGTGATGATATTGTTGAAAAAGAGGTGAAAATTGAATATAATTAAATTGAGTTATTATATAGATATATTCGTTGCCATCAAAATGTGGGAGAGGATGTCTTAGAATATGAATAAGCAAGAAGTAAACAATAAGGATATGCTTCGGTGTAGACAATTATATGATAGTTTAATACATTTTCTTGAGTATCAGTCAAATCCATTTTATCGTATGGATAAAATGGGGTTTTATGATGCATGTTTTTATGTGGAAATTGAGGAACAAGAATATCCCATAGTAGGAATAAAGAAATTATATTACTCTACTGAAGAAGAGATTGCGAAGCAGCATTTATTTTATTGGAATAGGAATGATGTTCCAATTTCTATTTTGATTTTGCCAGGAGAGGTTAGAATTTATAATAATTTTTCTTATAAAAAAGGAAAGACATTGCTTTATAAAGAACAAGATACAAATAAAATGTATAATTGTGCTTTATTGAATGATTTGAAAGCTTCCCAGATAGTCACTAAAGTTGTGTGGGAAAGATTGGCGGAATTATCAAATCCGGGAGAACGTGTAGATAAACAGTTGCTTTTCAATTTAAAAAGTTCGGTTCTTCAGGCATGCAATGAACAGGGAATGGAATTAGAAAATGCTTATGACTTTATGTCGCAATGCATTTTTATTAAATACTTGGAAGATCGTAATATGCTGACAGAAAAAGCTTTTAAGAAATGGAATGTAAATTCATATACGCAATTGTTGGAACAGGGAAATTCGGAATATATATATGAATTTTTTTGTTTTTTAAAAAGAAGATTTAATGGGGATTTATTTTCTATAAAGAAAGATGATATACCATCGAATAAGCAAGTGACAGTATTTTATAATTTTTTTAGAGGGGATGATTATTTACAGAATGGATATGCGCAGTTAAGATTGTTTCCGTATGATTTTTCTGTTATTCCTATTAGTTTAATAAGTAATATTTACGAAACATTTTTCTCGATGGATGATGAATGGAAAACAAAGAAAAAAGCAGTGGGAGCCTTTTATACTCCGCATTATTTGGCAGATTTTATGGTTCAACAATGCTTTGTGGAATATGCAGATAAAAAGAAAATTCCATGTGTGCTTGATCCTGCATGCGGGTCTGGGGTTTTTTTGGTGAGTGCATTTAAACGACAGATAGAAATGTTAAAACAGGAAAAAGAGATTCTAAGTGCAGATGATTTGGCTAAGTTAATGACAGAAAAAATAGTAGGTGTGGATGTTAATCCAAATGCATTACGAATTAGTTGTTTTAGTTTGTATATAGCACTACTGGATGAATTGACACCAAAAGATATTTTAGAAAATAAATTTCATTTTCCAAATTTAATTGGGGAGAATCTTATCCAGGGCAGTTTTTTTTCTCACACGGTGGGAAAAAAAATTAATGGAAAATTTATAAACATTGTTGTTGGAAATCCGCCTTGGAAAAGTATGCCAAAATCAGATCATGTTCTTTATTGCAGAAGAAAAAATATACCCATAGCAGATGCTCAAATCGCACAGGCTTTTATTTGCAGAGTAAGGGATTTTGTGGATGAAACAGCGATTGTATCATTATTAGTAACAAATGCTATTTTTACAAATAAGAATAGTAAAAAGTTTTTAAAGTATTTGTTGTCTGAATTTTTGATAGAACAAGTAACAAATTTGGAGGCAATTAAAGCGCAGTTGTTTACACATGCTGCTTATCCATGCTCAATTTTGACATATCGTTGTGAAAAAAAACAAAGTTATAGTATCACTTATTATGTATTTAAATCGAATTTGTTTTTTCGTCTTCTTAATCAATTTGTATATGATAAAGGAGAAGAAATTATAATTAGTAAAAGTAAATTAGAAGATAAAGAATATCTATGGACAATACTTACTTATGGTGATGAATTTGATGTGGAATGTATAGAAAATTTAAAGCATTTTCCTGAATTAAAAATGAGTATAGAAGAAAAAGTAGATTTTGTACAAGGATATATTACTTCAAAACAAGGAGAAAAATGTTCAGAATTTAATGGGTATAAAGGTGGAGCTCTCAAGGGATGTTTTGGACCATATGGTTTGGATTATGAAAATATTCCGATACTTTCGCAGGAATTACTTTATGATAGACCAAGAGATTTATCAATATATACATGCGAAAATAAGGTGTTGGTAAAAAGAACATACAATGAGAAATGTTGGGGAGCAGCATATGTTAGCGAACCAGTAATATTTTGTAATGATTTTTCTACATTTAATGATTATTCAGGTCAAAATGTAGAACTATTAAGGTACATAGAAGGTATATTAAATTCAAAAGTTTTTCGTTATTATAGCTTTTATATGACAAAGGTAAAAGCTGCAAAAAAACCGGAGGTGGTGAAAGAAGACATTTTGCATTTTCCCATGCCGTTATACGAAAAGGAAAGGGAAGATATTCAAGAATTTGTAAACTTGGTTATGAGAATGGAAAATCTAGTTAGCGTTCAATATAAAAATGTTTGTTGGGAGGGAAGCTCAAAAAAAGAACTCCAAAATCAATTGGATAATATGGTTTATAAAATATATGGACTGGATGAATATTATATTTCAGTAATTGAAGAAGGAATAAGCAGGTTTAATAAAGAAAAAAACATTGTAGCAGAAGAAAGAGATTATCAAGTTTATTCCCAATACTTGTGCAATTATTTTAATTATTATATGAAAGATAGAATGAATAGTACATGGAGAAGCCAGCTACAAGTTGGAGATTTTTACACAACGATGAGTTTCTTTTTTAAGGAGAAAACGGAATTGGTAAAGAAAAAAGTGGATTTATTAGGTTTGATGGGAGTAGAGAAAATTAATAGTCGGTTATTGTTTCAAAATAAAATTTTATTATTTGATGAAAGTGGATTTCAGATTATTCAAACAAAAGAAAAGTTTAATTGGTCGCTGGGAAAAGCAAAGAAAATGGCAGCGAAAATAACTCGTGAAATAATGCAGGCAGGAGGAAATTATAATGAAAAATAGTGTTCCTTCTTGGTTTGGATTGTTTAGAAGAAGTTACATAGAAAATTATATTTTGCTGGTGATTGAATCCTATCAAAGTATTTCAGATGAAAGTCGTAGTATTACAAAAAAAGAAGAAGATAGGAGAACAGAGTTGGTTGAAATTATGAGATGTAAGAAGAATGAGTTTAATATTTGTTTTCCTATTGCGTATGAATCAGGGGAAAAAACCAAACGAATGGATATTTGTTGTTACATTGACAATATGAATGAGGATTCATATATCTGTTTTGAATGTAAGAGATTTATAAAATCTAATATTACAAAAAGTAATTTTGAAACGGAATATTATGGAGAAGGTATTAAGCGGTTTGAGAATAATGAATATAGTTGTCATATGAATGAAGCTGGTATGATAGTCTTTTTGGAAACTGGAGATATGGGTAAAATGAAAGGACTATTTGAAAAGGAATTACCTAAGAAAAGTATAAATAAAGAAATAGAAGATTGTTCGTTACAATTTTGTTTTCAATATGTTTTTAGAAGTATGCATAATAGAGTTGGAAATGGACATGAATTATCTTTGCATCATATACTGCTTGATTTAACAAAAAAACAGGAATGCTGAAAAAATTTCAGTAAAGCAGGGCAGCGGAGAACAGTTATGAATATAACTGTTTACCGCTGTTTTTTTGTGTAAAAATGGAATAGGAAAGAATTTATCAGAAAGACTTTTTTTCTTTGAAAAAATTTGGTATACTGTAAAGAGATAACATATAAATATGGAACCGGAAATGAGGTAGGAACTTTGGATTTAGTAAAATTGAATCAGGAGTATTGCCGAAGGATACAGGGGAATATGCAGGCACATGCCAGTTCCGCGGCGGCGGAGCTTGCCTATATGGCTAATTCCACAGCCAAGTACCATGGAAGATGTGTCAGCACCCTTTATATACCAAAGATATTTTCAGGGAAGGACATAGAAAGGTTTCATGAACTGATTCATACCCTTTACGGTATTTTTGACAAAGTGGTTGATAAGTTCAGGGAAGATGAAGGATACCGGAAATTGTTTGGTTTTGAGCCAAGGCTTAATGAACTGATTTTAAGGGAGCCAAAGTATGAATGTAAAATTCCCATTGCAAGGATAGATATTTTTTATAACGAAGAAACAGGGGATTTTAAATTCTGTGAGTTTAACACAGACGGTTCCAGCGCCATGAATGAGGACAGGGAATTAAATAAAGGCATAAAACTTACGCTGGGATATCAGCAGCTTTTAAAGGAATATGACCTGTCTGTTTTTGAACTGTTTGATTCATGGGTAAAAGAATCTTTGAAAATTTACAGCGGGGCAAAAGGGGCGGTAAGCCATCCCCATGTGGCTATTGTAGATTTTATGGAAAGCGCCACAAACAATGAATTTGAAGTTTTTGCAGAAAGTTACCGCAGGCAGGGGGTAAGCTGTGAGATTTGCGAGATACGCAGTCTTTTATATAAAAACGGAAAATTGTATGGGCAGGCGGGGATTCCCATTGATTTAATTTACCGCCGGGCAGTTACCAGCGATATTATGAAGCATTATGATGAAGCGGCAGATTTTATACGGGCGGTTAAAGACGGGGCAGTATGCCTTATGGGGGATTTTACCACCCAGATTGTCCACAATAAGGTTTTGTTTGAAGTGCTGCACCATCCTGTGACGAAAGAATTTTTAACCCCAGAAGAAAATGATTTTATAAAATGTCATGTACCCTATACGGCGGCTATGGATGCAGAATATGCCCCTTATGAACAGGTTCTTAATGAGAAGGATAGCTGGATTTTAAAACCCAGGGATTCTTACGGCTCCAAAGGGGTTTTTGCAGGGGTGGAATATGATTCTTTGGAAAAGTGGCAGGAGGTTGTAAAGGGATGTCCCAGGGAGAAATATATTATACAGGAGTTTTGTACCCCTTATGTTACCAGAAATATAGATTTTTCCAAAGGGGCGGATACCGATTTCCTTCCTGTGTATAATCTTACAGGTTTGTTTGTGTACGGAGGGGTTTTCCGGGGAATTTATTCCAGGGTGTCCAGGGGAAAAATTATTTCCACCCAGTACAGTGAGATTGCCCTGCCTACGATAGTGGCATTTGAAAAATCGTAACTGTTCAGGACAGCCTCAAACACTTGCTGTTTGAGGCGTAAGAACATGATTCAGGTGTGCAAAAATGCCATCGCAAAGCGATTTTCATGCATTTTTGCGTTGTATCTGTGAAGGTACTGAACAGATACAAAAAGACAATAGACAAAGAGGAGTTTAATATGGGAGAATTTCTAAAAAAAATAAAGATTGATGTGATTGTAACTTCGGTGGTGTGCATTATTTTAGGGGTGGTTTTGATAATGTTCCCCACACAAGTGGTAACGGTAGCCTGCCAGGGAGTAGGGGTTGTTCTGGCAATTTTAGGAGGCGTCCGGGTGGTATCCATGCTTTTGTCAAAAGAAAAATCAGGAATCGACCTTCCTTTTGGGCTTCTACTTCTTATTGTGGGAATCTGGATTCTCCTTCATCCTGCAAGTATTGAAAGCCTGATATTTATCGGCGTGGGAGTGGCATTATTTGTACACGGCATAAAGGGAATCCAGATGGCATGGGAGACAAAGAAGAACGGGTATGGAAACTGGTGGTCACTTTTGCTTTTATCCCTGGTGAATGTGGTATGCGGGGTGGTTTGCGTGATTGACTGTTTCGGGGTTTTTACGGTTGCAGCTACCCTTGCCCTTACATTGGTGGGTGTTGCCTTAATTTATGACGGAATATCCAGTATCTGGATATTAAGCTGTGTGAGAAAGGCGGCAAAGAATATGATACAGGATATGGAAGCCGTGGATGTGGATTATGAGGAGAGCAGGTAATCATGCGCCAGATGGAGTTTAAGATGGAGCGCATGGGGCTGCTTGAAGTAGGGGATGTGCTTCCGGTGACGGAGGGAAAACTTCCCACATCCTATTATTATACATTGGGGAAAGCATTTGCCATGTCAGCCAATTACAAATCCGGTGAACGGCTGAAATCTACGGAAGGAAAAGTGATAAGTGTTAAGGAGACACCCAAGGGGTATTTTGTGACAGTGGAGTTTGACGAGTAAAAGAAATCAGTGATATAATCACTTTTGTATTGGGGGGCTGCACGCAGGGCAGCCGGCAGGAGAAGCGTATGAGATATGTGCCGATGAATTTAGCAGAGCCGGGCATGGCATTGGGGCAGGATGTGTATGATGGCAACGGCCAACTGTTAGCAGCAAGACATTTAATACTGGATAAGGAATATATAAAGGCTCTTTTGAATCTGGGGTTTCCCGGACTTTATGTGGATGATGAATTTACGGAGGGAATCAGGATTCAGCAGATTGTAAGCCCGCAGGTGCGCAGGGAGGCAATCCGTGGTGTGAGGGAACTTTTTATCAGCAATGCCTGCGACGAGGATTCGGCGGCGGAAGAGGCGCGGATTAAGAAACTGGTGCTGGAGGTTATTGAAGATATTTTGCGCAACGGGGACGCCATGTATAATATGTTAGACCTTAAGGTATATGACGATTATACGTATTTCCATTCTGTAAATGTGGCAGTGCTCTCAGCCATGATGGGCGCCCAGATGTGTATGACAAAACAGGAACTTACCATTTTGACTACGGCGGCAATGCTCCATGATATTGGGAAAAAATTCCTTTCCACGGAACTTTTAAACACACCGAAACTTTTGGATGAAAAAGAAAAGCAGGAACTTCTTGACCATCCCAGGTTAGGCTGTGATTTTTTAAAACAGCATTTTCATTTTCCCAGCATGGTATGTTTAAGTGTGCTGGAACATCACGAATGGTACAATGGAGAAGGGTATCCCCTGCACAAAAAAGGGGACGACATTTCCATTTATGCAAGGATTATAAAGCTGGCGGACGTGTTTGACGCCATGTGTTCCAAACGCCCCTATCATGAACCGGTACAGCCCGCGGATGTGGTGGAATACATTATGGGCAGGATGGGCAGTGAATTTGACCCCAATGTAGTTACCGTTTTTTTAAACAGGATTGTGGCATATCCTGTGGGGTGTGAGGTGGAACTGTCCAACGGGCAGCATGCCATAGTAATGGAAAATTTCAGCGACTTTATCCTAAGGCCCAGAATTAAGATTGTGGAAACGGAGAAGATTGTGAATCTTATGGAGGATGAGGATGCAAGGAATATTACCATAACCAAATTATTAATTTAGTGCAGGAAAAGGAATTATGTTATGACAGTGCAGGGAAAAAGTGCGATTGACACTTTGCTTGCAGAAAGTTTTAAAGAACTTGTAATGCAGCGTTCTATTGAAAAGATTACAATTAAAGAGATAACGGATAAGGCAGGAGTCATCCGGCCCACATTTTACAATCATTTTCAGGATAAATATGAATTGTTAGAGTGGATTATCACCTCCGATTTGCTGGCTCCGGTGCAGCCTTTAATTGAAAACCGCATGATAAATGAGGCTCTGGTACTTTTGTTTACCAATATTGAAAAGGAAAAGGAATTTTATTCCCAGGCGGTAAAACTGGAGGGGCAGAATTCCTTTAAATCCATAGCGGAGCAGAGCGTGAAGGGAATCCTTTTGGAGATTATTCCCCAAAATACAGGGGTAAAACCCAGGTTCCAGTGGCTTACCCCGGAGAGAATAGCCGCTTTCTATGCACAGAATATGTGTCATATAGCCATTAGCTGGATAAAAAGCGGATTTGCCGTGCCGGAACGGGAGCTGGCGGAAATTTACCAGTATATTATGCATCATACCATGGATGAGGTTATATTCGGGGAGGAGAACATTTTAGGAGAAAAGTAATTTAAAATATACAAAAGAGCAGATTTGTATATGAAAACCAACAGGAAAGAAAGATTGAATCTTTTCAAATTCAATCTTTTTTTTTATTATACCTTTTGTGAGAAAAATAAAAAGAAAGAGATGAAAAAGAAAATGATTAATTTTGGAAAAGCAGTCGTAAAACTCAGGATTCCCATTCTCATTATCAGTTTTCTGCTTTTGATACCTGCCGGAATCGGATATCTGAATACAAGAATTAATTATGATATTCTGTCCTATCTGCCGGGAGATATTGAAACCATGAAGGGGCAGGACATTCTGTTGGATGAGTTTGGCACAGGAGCCTTTTCGGTATGTGTCATACAGGGAATGGAAGAAAAAGAAATTACTATTTTGGAAAATGAGTTAAAAGAAGTAGACCATGTGAAAGATGTGCTGTGGTACGGGTCTATTGCAGATATCTCCATTCCCATGGAGATACTTCCCACAGATATAGGGGAGGCTTTAAGGGATGCAGATACAGGAAGCCAGCTTATGATTGTCACATTTGACACTTCCATGTCGGCAGACGAAACATTAGATTCCATCAGTACCATAAGGGGTCTTACACAAAAGCAATGCCTTTTAAGCGGTATGTCGGCAGTTGTTGCAGATATTAAGATTATCTGCGAAGAGGAAGTTCCCATTTACGTTGCCATTGCCGGAGGGCTGTCTGCACTGGTGCTGGCAGTTACCATGGATTCTTTTCTGATACCGGTTATTTTCCTGCTTAGTATTGCAATGGCAATTATTTACAACCTGGGAAGCAATTTTATTGCAGGGGAGATTTCCTTTATCACCCAGGCGCTGGCGGCGGTGCTTCAGTTGGCGGTTACCATGGATTATTCCATTTTCCTGTGGCACAGCTACCAGGAGAACCAGGAAAGGTATCCCGATGATAAAAAGCGGGCTATGGCACATGCCATTTCCCAGACCATTACATCCGTTGTGGGAAGTTCCATAACAACCATTGCAGGATTTCTGGCTATGTGTTTTATGACATTTACCCTGGGCATGGATTTGGGAATTGTTATGGCAAAGGGCGTGGTGTTCGGAGTAATCGGCTGTGTCACCATACTTCCTTCCATGATACTTGTTATGGATAAGGCTATTGAGAAAACAAGGCACAGGGCAATGCTTCCCAATTTTGAAATAGGAAACTTTGTGACAAAGCATTTCTGGGTGTTTATTATTATATTTTTAGTGGTTATCGGCCCTGCTTTTTACGGACAGAACCATACAAAAGTGTATTATGACTTAATGGGCACGCTGCCGGATGAACTGGAAAGCGTTCAGGCAGGAACAGCATTGGAGGACACTTTTGAGATGGGTGCCACCCATGTAATCCTTGCCGATGCCAATATGTCTTCAAAAGATGCCTTTAATATGGAAAAAGAATTACAGGATGTAAAAGGCGTGAAACTTGCTTTGGGATTGGATGCGGTTGTAGGGCCGGCGATTCCAAAGGAACTTGTACCGGATAATATTAAAGATATATTAAACAATGGCAAATACCAAATGATTTATGTGATGTCAGAGTATAAGACGGGAACGGACGAGGTAAATGAGCAGTGTGACGCTATCCGGGAAATTATTAAGCGGTATGACGAAAACACTATGTTAATCGGTGAAGCGCCCTGTACCCAGGATTTGATTACCATTACAGACCAGGATTTTAAGACGGTAAGCGCCGTATCCATTATTTTAATATTTTTGATTATTGCCGTTGTGTTAAAATCCATATCCCTGCCCATTATTTTAGTATCCGTCATTGAGTTTGCAATTTTTATTAACATGGGTATTCCCCATTATACAGGGACGGTGCTTCCCTTTATCGCTTCCATTGTAATCGGGACAATCCAGTTAGGGGCAACGGTTGACTATGCCATATTAATGACCAACCGATATAAACGTGAGAGAAACAGGGGCGCCGGAAAGCGGGAAGCAATTATTATTTCCTTAAATACATCCCTTCCCTCGGTAATTGTCAGTGCGTTAAGTTTCTTCGCGGCAACATTCGGAGTGGGTGTTTACTCCAGTATTGATATGATTAGTTCCCTTTGCGTACTTCTTGCGAGAGGAGCCATTATCAGTCTATTTGTAGTAGCGTTTATTTTACCGGCAATGTTTATGGTATTTGACAGGATAATTCTTTATACCAGCATTGGTTTTAAACCGGAGAAGGAGGGCATGCCGTCAAAAGCTTCCTCTCAGATACCAGGAAATCAAATTTAAATTTAATTTAATTTTAGGAGGTAATTCATATGAAATTAGCAGAGTTGAAAAATAAATTCAAGAATAAATATATAATTCGGATTGTGGCAGGTGTATTGATTGTGGCAGTATTAGGCAGCGGCGCCACGGCATATAATGTATATGCTGCAAAAAATACGGAGGGTACAAAGACAGAGGCCGAAGGAGAGGATGCAGGCAGTGAGTTTGAAAATGATTTGCATGATATGCTTTCCGATAATATTAATGTGGAGGCAAAGGAAGTTGACAAGGAGGAGACGGTATATGTTATTGCAGACAGTACGGGAAAAGCAACCTCTACGATTGTAAGTACATGGCTGAAAAATCCTGAAGGAAAGGATGTGCTTAACGACGCTTCCGATTTAAAGGATATTACCAATGTAAAAGGGGATGAAACATTTACCCAGAAGGGCAGTGACCTTACCTGGCAGGCAGACGGCAGTGATATTTATTATCAGGGAACCACAACCAAGGAAACTCCAGTCACGGAGAAAATCACATATTACTTAGATGACAAAGAAGTTTCTTCACAGGAAATTGCAGGGAAAAGCGGAAAAGTTAAGATAAGATTTGATTATACAAACAATGAGAAGACAAGGGTGGATATTAACGGAAAACAGGAGGAAATCAATGTTCCTTTTATCGTGGTATCCGGTATGACGCTGGGAGATAATTTTTCCAATGTGGAGGTTACCAACGGAAAAGTGATTTCCAACGGGGCAGGAAATATGGTTGTGGGCATTGCAATGCCTGGATTAAAGGAGAGCCTGGAAGTAAAAGACAGTGATTTTTCCAGCGATATTACCATTCCCGACCATGTGGAGGTAACGGCGGATGTGGAGGATTTTTCACTGGATATGACCATGAGCATTGTTACCAGCGGTTCTGATTTAAGTGTTGACGGGAATTTTGATTTGTCGGATTTGGACGGGAAGATTAATGACCTTACGGATGCGGTAGGCCAGTTGTCAGACGGTTCCGGGGAGCTGGCAAACGGGCTTAAGACATTAAATGACAAGATGCCGGAGTTTTCCAACGGACTGAATGATGTGCAGAGCGGTGTAAGGTCTTACACGGAGGGAGCACAGGCTTTGGCAGACGGCATCGGTACGTTAAAGAACAGTTCCGGTGAATTGATC
This sequence comes from uncultured Lachnospiraceae bacterium, assembly GCA_947630855.1. GTDB lineage: Bacteria > Bacillota > Clostridia > Lachnospirales > Lachnospiraceae > Roseburia_B. Next base: position 31,672 of record CANRJF010000005.1, on the reverse strand, counting down.
AGTGGTGTTGACCAGTTGAAATCCAGCGTAAATACATTAAATAAAGGTGTAAAGAAGTTAAATGAGGCTGTGCAGACCGGCATGAGCGACCAGGAGAAGGCAAGCGCCCAGGCAGCGGCGGAAGCGGCAGTGGAGGCACAGTTTGCAAATGACAGCAGCCCTATGAGTTACAATAATATTAAGAATCAGGCGGCGGAAACTTTTTATGCTACCGTGGCAAGTGATGCCAATAAACAGGCAGCGGCACAGCAGGCGGCAGGGATGGCAAAGCAGCAGATGGATGCACAAATGCAGGCAATTGGCGATAAGGCGGCTGCCAGTGTAAGCGGAATAGCTGATTCTCCTGAAGTAGCACAGGTTTTGAATGGATTGGCGTCATCAGCAAGTTTGAACGACGCTCAGATTGGAGCTGTTAAGGTAGTGTTGAATCAAGTTGCAGGTTCTGTGGCTAGTCAGACAGCCCAGACCGTGGCAGGAGAAGTTACAAACCAGGTGGCAGGTGGAGTTGCATCTTCAGTAGTAGAAAGCGTGGCAGCAACAGCAAAAGACCAGGTAGGAACGTCCGTGGCTGAGAGCGTGAAAACCGCAGCCAAGACAGCGGCAGGTTCCGCTGCAATCCAGGGCGCGGAGACAGTAAAGGCCACCGTTGCATCCAGCATTAATGCCCAGGACGAGAAATCCGGTTACAGCCTGGTTTCCGGTATGAACGAGTTAAATAAAGCGGTAGGCAAGATGGCAGATAAAATGCCTGCATTATCCGGCGGTATTGAGCAGTTGTATAACGGCAGCCAGACGCTGGTTTCCAATAACGGCGCATTAAACGAAGGGATTAGTAAGCTGGTGGACGGCAAGAATACCATGGTAGACGGTGTAGGAAAACTGGCAGACGGTTCTAAGGAGCTGGCAGACGGGGTGACTACATTTAATGAGGAAGGAATCGAGAAACTTTTAGACAGTTACAACGGAGATTTGAAAGATCTTGTAGACCGGATTCAGGCAGTTTTTGATGCAGGAAGCGGATATGAATCTTTCAGCGGGAAAGCGGAAAATTCCGTTTCCAGTGTAAAATTCATTATCAAAACCGATGCAGTGAAGGTAGAGGAAGAGTAAAGGAAGTAGTATATGGGTTGGCTTGAGAATCTGCTGATTCTGCTGGGGATATCATTGGACATTTTTGCCGGCATGGAGTGCAAAGGCTCCATGGTGGCAAAAATTGAAAAAAGGCCGTTGATATTAACCTGTGCAGTAGTCAGTGTATGGCAGGCATTTGCCTTATTTGCCGGAAATTTTTTGTCCGCGCTTTTGCTAAAGAAAGACGGCATTGCAGAAAACGAGATATTTATCGGAAGCGTAATTGCAGCAGTGATTTTGATTTGCCTTGGGGCAAGGCTTTTAACAAAGGCAATTAAAAATGAGAGTATACAAGAGCACAGGGAAGAAGGAATTAAGCCCATTGCATATTTGTATATGGTGGCAGTGACTGGCGCTTATACTCTGCTGGCCGGGATTGCTTTTGGTTTTGTGGGAACGAATCTGCCCTTTACGGTGATTATGACAATTGGTTTTTCTGTGCTTATGGTAATCGGCGGATTGTACACAGGTTATCATTTTGGATTTCAGCAGAAGGGCAAGGCGTATCTTGTGGGTACGGTTTTGCTTTGGCTGGCAGGGGCAGATGTTGTTGTGAGAAATATTTTGGAAGTAATTTAGCAGGCAAAAGCAAAGACAGTTCCATGGGAACAGAGAACGAATCTTCCGGCTGTGGTGTAACACAGTCGGGGGATTTTTCTTTTTATGACCAAAAAGCATGTTGACATTTTAATTTATAAATATAATAATGATTATCAATTAAAACAGGCTATTCAGCGTGGATTATTATATAAATTTTCCCTCGGAAATTATTTTGATGGACAATTTATCAAAACAAAAATAATAAAATGAAATACTTCTCTATACAGAGGGAAAATCTGGAGAAAATGCGTGGTATAAAGAAGCGGGTACAAAAATGATTGTAAAATCGTAACATTCAGTGTAGTATAAGAAAGACATCTAATAGCTTATGTGATAAAATATTTATGGATAACCAAAAGACAAATTTTGAAGTTGGAGGTGAGAAAACATGACTTTAAATATGCGAAAACATTATATTGATAATTTGAGATGGATAATACTTTTAATACTTATTCCGTATCATACAGCCCAGGCGTGGAATACTTGGGGCGAACCCAATTATATTTTTTTTGAAGGGAATCGATTGATAAGCAGTATTATTGTATTTTTTAGTCCCTATTTTATGCCTTTATTATTTGTATTAGCAGGGATAAGCACGAAGTATTCGCTGCAAAAGAGGACAAGTAAAGAATATCTTGTTGAAAGAGTAAAGAGATTGCTTATTCCGTTTCTGTTTGGAACAATAGTCTTTATGCCAATTATGTCATACATAGGAGATAAGTTTAATTATTCTTACAATGAGGGATTTTTAAAACACTATGTTGTATTCTTTACAAAATACACCGATTTGACGGGTGCAGATGGAGGATTTTCGGTAGGGCAATTTTGGTTTTTGCTGTATCTGTTTATTATTTCAATTGTGAGTGTTGGTATAATAGCACTATTGAAAAAGATTATTTTTAAATCAGAGATAATAATTCCGTTTTGGTTTGTTTTTGTTTTGGGATTACCATTGCCTTTAATTAGTGAATGGCTTTCCATAGGGGGTAAAAGCCTTGTAGAATATACATATTTTTTCATGCTTGGTTATTATGTGTTTACTAATGAAAAAATAATGTGCAAACTAGAGGAAAATAGATGGGTATTGTTAAGTATTGGGTTGGTGGCAACTATTTTTAATATATATTTTTTTCTCTGGATAGATAAAGAATACGTTATAATTAATGCCATTACTAAATATGTATCAAAGTGGATTATGGTAATCGCTTTATTAGGCTTAGCAAAAAGATATTTGAACTTTACAGGAAAAGTTTCGGATTATATGAACAAAAGGTCATTCCTTTTTTATACCTATCATTTTATTTGGCTTGTTTTGTTTCAGTACATATTATATGGAATTATTGGAAATAAAACTTTCGTTTTGTTTATAGGCACTGTGTTATTGTCCTATTTGGCAACTTTTGTTTGCTGTGAAATTAGTATTAGAATACCTGTTTTGTGCTTTCTTACAGGAACAAAAATTAAATGCATCGCAGATGCAGAAACTACAAGAGGTGTTGGTAAAACGGCTGTCTGAAAATAACGTATCTGACTATTTACAAACCATTAATAAGGAATTTTAGATATGTTTTTAACTGCCAAGCATTTAGAAGGATGTTCCGACAAAACTTTTTGCTTTCGATTTATTGGAGCGATAAATTCCAGTAATACTGAGAGATGAATTTGAAAACGAGGTGAATTATGAAATTTACAACATATGGAGATGCAAATAATCCAGCAGTATTATTGATGCATGGTATGTGTCAAGATTGGCATAGTATGTATGATTTTCTGCATGATTTGGAAGCTGTTTATTATTTAATTGTACCTGGAATGGATGGTTTTTACGATGGTAGCGGTGAGTTTACTACCTTTGAAGACCAATGTAGACAGATTGAAGATTATGTAAATAAAAACCATGATGGAAAGATTTATGGAATTTATGGTGTTTCGCAAGGGACAATTGTTTTATCCGAGTTGCTTGCAAGAAATAGAATTAGTATTGAAAAAGCCTTTTTTGATGGTACTTATGTTGCTCATCAAGGAAAAATTGCAGGATTAGGAACAAATAGGATGTTTGCAACGGCAAAAAAGAGGAATGGGAAATTTCCTAAAGCAATGAATATCATGATGAGTCTTATGGGACTTTCAGAAGATGATATGATAATGTTGAACTATATTTATTGGGATGCAACATATACAAGCATCAAAAACAATATAATACAAAATTACACATATCGTGTTAATCCATCAATAGCAGCTACAAAAACAGAAGTGATTTTGTGTTGTGGAAGTAAAGAACCATATGCGAAAAAATCGCATAAAATTCTGATGAAATATTTGAAAAATGTCAGAGAGATAATACTTGAGGGATATGGACATGGTCAGATGATGTATTTTCAAGGAAATAAACTTAGCAAGATGATAATTAAGGAGTGGGAAACAAATCAATAATTAAAATATAAACCGTCATGACCGTTTTACAGTAAGTGAGCGTCAATTTTGGACGATACAACACCGGCAAGGGTTGCCTGTCAGGGAAACAGCAAGGGGTGAACAGCAATAATAAGAAACTGCCCAAGATTGGGTATATTTATCCGGTATTGTAAAACTGGATTGATACCAATTCGGTACCGGAGAAAGGAGTATGAAATAAAATTATCAAGATATGAACAGGAGGTTGTCATCAACCTCAATGCAGATGAGGACGAAGCAACGGCTTATGCCTGGCTTGCTTTGAGTGGTGAAATGAAAATATGGGTAGATGTGGCATGTGTTCCTATGGTTTTCTCACAGGTAATGGCACAGCTATTCACAGCAGAGGGAGAAAAAAGCTTGCAAGTATTGGAATTGCTGGGGCGGGTATGGCTGCTTGTATTTCCAATTACTGCTCTATGGCGTTTTTTCTATTCCAATTATACAAAATAAGAAAAAAACGAGATTTTTTCAGTTAAATTGATACACTATTACAGAAGCGTTTCATTCATGCAGGGAAGAATGGGCTCGCGAAGTTGCAATTCATGGGATAACCGCTTGCGGTTGGACCGTGAATTGTAATAGAACAGGTGCAGAAAATGCTAACTCATTGCAAATGTATTGAATTTGTAATGAATGTGCGTTATTATATAGTAAAGAAGCAGGAGGTGACGTAAATGGCAAGTACAATTCAAGTAAGAGTGGACGATGATTTAAAGGTAAAGTCTGATGAATTATTTAAAGATTTAGGTACAGATACTACAACTGCAATTCGTATATTTTTAACACAAGCATTAGCAGTAAATGGTTTTCCCTTTGAGATAAAAAGGGTAAGTGTAAAACCATATGAAGCATTATCAGAGACTGAGATACTAGATAAGTTAGAAAAATCACGCGAACAAGCAGCACAAGGAATGTATAGAGATGCAACAGATATCTCTCGTGATATGAGGGAGAAATATGGATTATAAAGTGGTAGTTACAAGAGGTGCTGAAGCGGATTTGGACCGCGTTATCAAGTACCTTATTTTTGAAAAGGAAAGTATGCAGGCGGCAGAAAATGTGCTGAATGACTATGATGCGACAATTGAAAGCCTAAGACATGTGGCAGGCAGTTTAAAACTGTGTGATAACCCAAGATTACGTCAGTTAAAATATCGTCGTATCAACTTCTTAAATCATAGGTACTTTATGTTATATCGCATTGAAGATAATGAAGTGAAAAGAGGTAAGGATGAATTATTTTGTGGATGCTGATTTTGATAAGCTATGGAAACCTGTAACAAGTGAATATAAAAGATTTACGCTGCCATTTCCGACTGATGAAGAATTGATTGCGCATGAGAAAAGGCTTGGCGTGAAGCTGCCCACATCATACATTGAACTTGCCACAGCCTCGCAGAATGGCGGCTTACTCAAGCGTAACGGAGTTCCCATTCGTGATGAAGCCGGCAATGTAATCCGATATGTGAAGATAAATTATATCAATCCAATCGGTCATATTGAGCCGGAATACACGTATTTGGATCAGATATGCGACCACCCAAGTCTTTTTTATAATATCCCCAATTTGGTTGTCATTGGAGAAAACTGGGACGCAGACTATGAGTTTTTTGTCCTGAATTATAGGAACTGCGGGGCAGATGGAGAACCGACCGTTGAATTTATAACACGGAAATCAAAACGTGGTGACGCAGACGAACCTGTGAGCGGTGATTGGCGGTACATCAATGAAAAATTTTACTGGAAAATGACAGCCACAGTGGCAAATACTTTTGATGAATTTGTGAAACAGCTTGTGGTTATGCCAAAACCCGTTCCTTTGGATTTTGTAGTTGTCAAAGAGCAGTTAAAACAGGCTGCGCAGGAGGCATTTCGGCAAATCGTAAAAACATATGGGCAGGAAGAAATTATTTCGTTTGGTTTGTATGTTGATGATGAAGGCACTATGGTGGCAGACGCAGCAAATACAAAATCACATTTGGATGAACTTGTAGCCAAAGACCCTTCCCAGAAAGAGTATTTTACCTATTGCATAAGCGAGTGGTGCTGTGATGCGCCTTGTGTACTTCATTTGTTTGACCCGATATGCAGAGAGCTTTCCATACATAGCCGAGCGTTGGGAACAGAAAATAAAATCAAACGTTTTCGGGACAAGCTGATTCAGCTTTGTGTGGAAATATTGGCGGAATTAAAGGCAGAGGGGTTTTTTGCCAAAGAGTATCATTTGCCGATTTTGCTTAATGTTGACGTTTCAAATGGTGTACTTTCCACGTCAAAAGCGAAAAAGATTCGTGCAAGCTTACAATGAAAGAAAGGAAAAATTTGAGGAAGGCATGGAATAGGGCAGACAAGAAGGCAAATCAGTGGTGAAGCTGTACTATTTGCAATTGCTGAGATACAAGAATAATACAAATTCAAGTTGCATTAATACTACATGGCACTTAGGAGAAGCTTAGGTGCTATTTTTGTACTAACATTCACACCGTTAAGAGGGGGAAGGGAGAAAGGATTAGATTGCAGAAAGTAAAACGTATAAAAAGAAAATTCCAAGCTGTTGCAGGTTAAAAATGTCACAGCTTTTTGCGTAACATAGTGAGCAAGGTCATCAGTAACCATATTGACAAATTAATTGAAGGATAGTATCATCCCATATGGGATTGTTTCGTTCTATCCAAATGATATGTTAAAACAAGAAACAACGGAGGAGAGGGACAATATGGACACATCTCAGATTTTCGGTACGGAAAAAATTAGCAGGTTATTGTTTCGGCTTGCTCCGCCAGTCATGCTCGCACAGCTCATTCAGGCGCTTTACAATATCATCGACAGCCTGTTTGTCGGACGGTATTCTGATTCTGGTTTAACCGCCCTGTCAATTATCTACCCTTTGCAGCTTCTGATGATTGCTTTGGCGGTGGGGACAGGCGTTGGCATCAATACTGTCATGGCGGCTAAGCTGGGTTCTGGCAGTAAAAAAGAGGCTGAGGAATATGCCGGTGTGGGAACTCCGCTGGCAGCCGCCCTATGGTTTTTATTCGCATTGTTCTGTTGGCTTGTTATGCCTGCATACGCAAGGATGTCAACCGATTCATCGAAGGTCATCACCGATGTGATTATGTACGGGCGCATTGTCTGTATCTTCAGCTTCGGACTGTTCTTAGAAAGCGTTTGGACAAAAATATTACAGGCACAGGGTGATATGAAAACACCAATGGCAGCACAGATTATAGGTGCGGCTGTGAATATCGTTTTAGATCCTCTGCTTATCTTTGGAATATTTGGACTGCCAGAGATGGGAATTGCGGGTGCAGCGGTTGCTACCGTTTCCGGTCAAATTACGGCTGCGCTGATTGTAATGAAAAAAGGATTCAGAAAGCCAGCCGCAATCTTGGAGTTCCCACGGCGCACGGCGAAAATATTCCGCCTTGGTCTGCCAAACATATTGATGCAGTCAGCATACACTTTTTACATACTTGGACTGAATCTGATTTTATCCACTTTTTCAGATCAGGCTGTCACAGCGTTGGGACTTTATTATAAATGGCAGACGTTTTTCTTTATACCACTGGGTGCCATGCAGACCTGTATCGTGCCAATCATCAGTTTCAATTACGCTGCAAGGAATATTGACCGCTGTAAAAAGACCCTGATGACTGCAATCGGTTTCGGCATGGGGCTTATGGTCTTAGGAACGCTTTGTTTTAACTGTATTCCGGCACAGATGCTTCGGATGTTTACAAAAGATGAAGCCGTAATCGCCATCGGGAGCGTTGGATTCCATTTTGTCGGGGTCAGCTTTCTTCCTATGGTGACATCTCTGACATTTCCAGTGTTTTTTCAAGCAGTCGGGAAAAGTCTGAAAAGCTCGCTTTTGACCATCATTCGTACAGTTGTGCTGTTTGTGCCACTAGGATTTTTGTTCTCACGTTTTGGATTAAACTGGTTTTGGCTGACATTTCCGGTAACGGAAATAATCACAACGTTTGTGGGATTTTTGTATTACCAACAATTCCTTGACAGTGACTATGTGAGGACGCCTGTTGCACTACCGCTTGATGGCAATGATATTTTTCTTAAGCCGTCAAAGCCGGGTGTCATTATTACAATTGCCAGAGAACATGGTTCCTCTGGCAAGCAGATCGGCAGGCTGGTTGCAGAAGAACTTGGTATACCGTTCTATTATAAAGAAATGGTAGCATTGGCAGCACATGAGAGCGGACTTGATCAGGAGTTTATTTCCGACATTCACAAGAATGCACCAGACATCCTGCGTGAACTTTATCTGAATTCAGGCGCTGTTCGGATAGCAATTGCTGCACAGGCGAAGATTATCCGCAAGATTGCGGATAACGGAAGCTGTGTGATTGTTGGCAGAGCTGCTGATTATGTGCTGCGGGATTATAAAAATGTGGTCCGAATTTTTATCCATGCACCGAAAAGATACCGTATCAGGTGTGTGATGGAAATGTACGGGGACAGTTCTGCTGAAGCGCGAAGAAATATACGACGTTCTGATAAAGCAAGGTCGGCATATTACCGTCACATTTCTGGCAGACGTTGGGCAGACAGGCGGCATTATAATTTGATGATCGATTCTTCTGTGGGAGTGCAAGAAACGACGAACCTGATAGTGGCGTATGTGTCTGGCAATTCTGAAAAAACAGTATAACATACGAACTGATAAATTATCATTTGAGTTAGATTAATTAAAATATCTAAATATTCCAAGTGTAACTTAGGTATAAGCAAATCAAGATATGTATAGTAGTAAAGAAAGCAGAGATTCGGGAGAGTCCCTGCTTTTTTGTGGTGTGACGGGCATGCCCGTAGCCTATGAGCGTAAATCGGGAGGGTAGACGAGGAAAGAACACGGATTTATCCCGTGAGGATTCACAGACGGTTTCATTAGCCGTAGTTACAACGAACTGTGAGAAGTCAGCAGAAGCCATAGTAGGAAATTTCTGAAACAGAGATGGGCTGCTGAACAATGTAGCTGTGCAAACGAATGTATAAGCGATGGTTGGCCGAAGGAATAGATGAGATATTTGCAAAAAGATAGAATACACTTAAAGAAAACAAAATATTGAATTAGTTGACAACAAAAACATAATACGGTATGATTACTAAAACAAAACGAAAATATCCCATATTGAAAGTCAGTAAATTTACATGAAAAGATGAAAGGGCGGAAGGTCTTGTGGGAAAGAAATTTTTAGTAATATTTTCTGCCGGAATTGTGTGTGTATTCCTGTTGTTTTTTTGCATTTGCCACATGGAATCCCCAGGAGGAAAACGTGGGGCAAAGATAACCCCGGAGATTACATTGAGCAGCGGTATTTGTATTAAGCTGCCCGTTTTTATAGAGGAATTTGAGAAGGCAGGGTATTATCGCGGGGAAAAGAATGGGGATGTACCTGCACATGCCACAAAAGAATACATATTAAAAGATAAGGAAAATCATGAATTAAAAGTAGTGGTCTATAATCCTTATGACGTGAGTGCGCCCCTGGGAATGCTGCCTGTAACAACAGTATATGGGGAGGAAAATTCCTGTATGCAGTTGGGAGATTGTGAAATCGGCACAGATATGACGCGGCTTAAAAATGCCCCGGATTTCAGTGAAAATCCCATGAAAATAAGGGTAGGGGATTATTCCATGTACATTGTTTTTGATAAAAATAAAAAAATCATGTCATTTATGTGCAGCTATCTTGGAAAGGGCTGGTGGCAGTAACAACAAACTCCCGCAGTTTTCTGCGGGGGTTTGTTTAAATATATTCTCCTGCAATCTCTAAAAAACGGTCATGATTCTTAGGATACCAGGTTTCAAATATTTCGCCGGATTTGGTAATTTCTTCTCCCAGTGCAATGAAAAATTTAGGAATGTCTTCCACTGTCATAACACCTACATCCGTTCCAAAACGTTCATTGCCAAAAGTATCGTTTCCGTTTTCATACATGGCAAATGCTGCTTTCGGTCCGTCAGGCGTTTGCTTTACGCCGCCTCTAAAACCTATGGTTCCGATTTGGTGTGCACTGCAGGAAGAAGGGCATCCGCTGATATGAATCTTGGGAAGTACACCGTCTGCAAATTTGTATGGCCGAACGGCGTTGATACAGTCGGCTAACATGCTCTGGGAATCCCTGGCCCCAACCTGGCAGATGGCATTGCCGATACAGGCAACGGAAGCCTCAAATAAAGTTTCTGCCCCGTCATTGGTAAGGGCGATAAGTTTTTCCGCCTCTTTGGCTGTGCAGTTAATAAAATACATGCCTGCTTCCGGGGTGAGGCGTATTTCCACATCTTCCATAGGAAGGATGGCGTCTAAAATTTTATGAAGCATGTCCGGTGAAGGGTTGCCGCCTATGGGATGATAGGAAACGGCATACAATCCTTCCTGCTTCTGGGAGACTGCCCTGGGATGAGAAAGAGTTCCGTCCCCGGATTTTGTAATGGGGGAAGCTGTTACTTGGATATCTAAATCTTCCGATTCTAAAACGGCGGCAAGTTTTTCCTGGTAGGCATTTTTGTACCCGTCAGCTCCCAAAGTATCCTGCATATAGCGGGTTCTTGCCCGTCCCCTGTTTTCATAATTGCCATAAGCCACAAATGTGTCTACCATAGCCTTGATATAATAAAGAATTTTTTCCGGCATCACATTGGAGGCAACTTTTACTCCCATTTTCGGGTTGTTTCCTAAGCCTCCAGCGCTATATACATCAAAAGTCCCATTGGCGCAGGCAACAAACCCTAAATCCCGGAATGTAGCATGGGGGAAGTTTTCCTTTGTGCTGGAAAAACATACCTTTAATTTTCTGGGAAGTTTTACCGTTTTGATAAAGGACAAAAGATAATCCGCCGCTTCTTTTGCGTAGGGGGATACGTCAAATGTTTCTCCTTTTTCTACTCCTGCTAAGGGCGTCATCATTACATTTCTGGGGTAGTCTCCCCCGCCGCCTCTTGTAATAATGCCATGGTCCCATGCTTCCTCGATCAAAGAGCAGATGGTTTCCCCTGTTAAATTGTGAAGCTGGATCGTCTGGCAGGTGGTGAGATGTACCCTGTCAATATTGTATTTGTCAATGCTTTCCACAACGAATTTCAAATAATCTTTTGTGACCCGTCCGCCGTAGAGCCGCATCCTGAGCATACCGCATTTGCCGCCCCGCTGTGCATAACTGCCGAAGCCTCCTGAGAAGCCTTTATATTCCGGCACGGTGATTTTTCCCTCGTAGAAAAGTTTTGTTTTTTCACGGAATTCTGCCAGGTCGGCGCGAAATTCCTCTGCATAATTTCTGTTCATGGGAACTCCTTTCTGTTTTTAAACAGCTACAAAGTTTTATACCTTAAACTGGATTTTATTATATCTTAAAAAATATATAGTGTAAAGTCTTTATTAGTTTGCTTTTGCCCGTGTTTGAGGGTATAATAAAGTTGATAAGGTAAAATTATGGATATGATTTTTTCATATCCATAAAAATTGGCGTTAAAGTACACTATTAGAAAATAAAGTATTGAATAAGTTGACAACAGGGATGTAATAAGATATCATTACTAAAAACTGAGTGAATTTTACCCATTAAAAATGGGAGCGGAAAAATAAAAAGGGCGGCAGGAGGAGAGGGTTATGAAAGAGGCACAAAGGAGATTACCGGAAATCTGGAAGGCATACAAAGATAATATCTGGTTTCGATGCTATCTGATTGGCATTGCCGTTATCTGTATTGTAACGGCAATTAATCTTCCCAATGCATATTATCACAGGGTATTCAGGATTGATGAGTTCCAATGTGAAATGGGGAAAGATTTTTCCGTAAAAGACGGGGAACACGGGGAGGGGATATTTGCATCCGGCCCCGGAATATCCATGGATAAAGGGGATTATGAATTTGTCGTAAGCTATGGGGCAGGGGGGGATAATAATTACATATCTTTTGAGACGGAGATTAATCCGGATACGGTAGAGGAAGGGAAAAACATTAAGCTCCCCAAAAACGGGGCGTGGGGCCTGGCGGAAATTCCGGTTCATTTAAATGAATATACGGAGAATTTAAACTTTAACCTGTATTACGGAGGAAAGGGAGATTTCAGGCTATATGAAGTTATAGTGCACGGACAGGATTTTAGGCCGGGGGATGTTCTTGCGGCAGGTTTTTTCGTATTGTTTTTCTATATTCTTGCAGGAATTGTTTATTTTAAGAAAAGCAGGGAAGACTTTCTGGTTTTTATAGTATTGATGCTTGCGGCAGTGCTTTCAAGCTATCCCTGCTATTGCAATTCCCTGTTTTTTGACGGAAAATATAACGGAAACGATATGCCCTTTCATCTTATGCGTGTTATAGGAATACGGGACGGGTTTTTGTCTGGGCAGTTTCCGGTGAGGGTTTACCCTTCTGCATTTTACGGCGCAGGGTACGACAGCAGCCTTTACTATCCGGATATATTTTTATATATCCCGGCATTTTTATGCCTGCTTGGTGTTTCTCTTGCCGCTTCCGTGCAGATTTTTGAATTCTGCATCCATCTTGTGGCCGTATGGTTTACATATTATGCGGTAAGGAAAATGCATTGCTCTAAAACAGCGGGGGTTTTGTCCGGCATTATATATGTGTTTAGCATGTATTTTTGTTATAATATGTATTTTCGCGGAGATTTGGGAGAATGTATCGCCATGTGCTTTTTCCCTTTGGTGATTTGCGGTTTTTATACAATTGTGTTTCAGGAAAAAAAGGAATGGCGGGTGCTTTGCACAGGGATGACGGGGCTTGTTTTAAGCCATATCCTCTCAACCTTATTTGTGGGAATAATCATGCTGGTATTTTGCGTGTGCTGTATCCGCAGAATACTGAAAAAAGATGTGATTGCGGCATTTTTAAAAGCGGCAGGCTCATCCCTGCTTTTATGTGCCTGGTTTCTGTTCCCTTTTCTTGAACTATACGGAGAGCGGGAGAATACCAATATCATCAATATGAGGGGGCCTACCAATGAGAATGTCCTTGAGTTTAGCGAATTGTTTGGAATCTTTGGAGACGGCAGAACCCAGGAGCTGGGACTGACTTTAATTGCAGGGATTATATTAAGTTTTTACTGTGTGTTCAGTAAAAAAACAGAATTGGATTTGCATAAGAAAAAAATGGTTTTCGTACTTAGCGGGGCAGGATTTGGGATTGCAGTCTGTACCACATCTTTGTTTCCATGGGATGCCATGATAAGGAATCCCGCCCTTTATGATTTTACATCTATGATACAGCTTGCGTGGCGTCTTATAGGGCCGGCATGTGGATTCCTGGCACTGGCGGCAGGAATTTCCGCAGCAGCCGTCTGGGGGAAAAATTACCCTAAAGCCCTGACAGCCGCTGTGTTTACAATATCTTTTTTATTGTTTGCATTCAGGGTAGATTCGGCGGGACAGCAGGAGGTGTATCTGCGCCATGGGGATGCCCTTGTGACCACGGCGGTGGCGGAGGATTACCTTTACCGTTTTACACAGACAGGGGCATTGAAAGACACAGAGCCTGTCATACCAGAAGCGGGCATATCTTTAACGGATTATGAAAAAAAGGGAAGCAACATCAGAATGCAGGTCTCCGGGGAGGCAGGTTCCTATGTTGACACAACATTACTTTATTTTGCAGGGTACAAAGCACTTGACGGAAACGGGAATGAACTGCCCTGTGTCCTGGGGGATAATAACAGGATGCGCATACAGTTTCCTGTGGCATATGAGGGGGAAGTTAAGGTGGGTTACACCGGGCGTATGCGGTGGAGATTTTTTGATGTGGTTTCTTTTATAAGTTTAATAGTATTTATTATAACATCATTTATTAAGGAGGAAAATAAGATGAGGGTTTTGAAACGTAAGTGGGTAAGAAAAGCGGCGGCATTTTTACTGGCAGTTATTTTGGCAGCAGGGGCAGACGAAGGAATATGCGTATGGGCTTCCCAGATGCCGGTTATAGGCCAGACAGTGGAAATATCTGCCGGAGCCGTGCAGAAGGATGGCATGGAATATGTGGAGGCCGGCGGTAAATTCGGACGTACCGGAAGATGGTTTAAAAAGAAAATTGCCGGGGGAAAATATTATTTTACCAATACAGGCGGCAGCGCCATTTATTTTAAGGTTACGGGAAGTAAAAGTGTAAGGATAAATTTTGTTACAAATACAAGGCAGACTCCCTATTATTGTTATTCCGTGGACGGGGGAAGTATGAAGCGCCGTCTGGTCAGCCAGAACAAAATTGGCCTGGGTGATAAGGGAACCCATTATGTACGTGTGGTAATAGATTCCTTGTCCTGGGAAAATCTGTGGGATGAAGCCGGTGTGGGCATTAAGAGTATAACTCCCACATCTGATAGTGGAGCCGTTACCGCCGTTGAACCTGACAATGATGTTATTGCTTTTTACGGTGACAGCATTACGGAAGGGGGAAGAGTATTGGGCATGGCGCTGTCGGCGGCATCTACCAGCGCCACCCGCAGTTATGCCTGGTATTGTGCAAAGCAGTTGGATATGGTGCCTTATTTTGTGGGATACGGAAGTACGGGAATTATTGAAAAAGGAGAATGCGATAATTGTTATAATGTAATCACATCCGCATCCAAAACAAGGAAAGCCCCGGCATATGATGCTGATATTATTGTGCTGGAGCATGGCACAAATGATGCTAAGTCCAGTGATGCCGTATTTATCAGAGAGTATAAGAATACGTTAAAAAAACTTCATAAAACACATCCTGATGCACATATTATTGCGATGATTCCTTTAAACCAGAGAAATGCCGATAATATCAGGCAGGCTTCCCAAGGTGTAAAATACTGTACGGTGGTGGAGACATCGAACTGGAAGGTATCTTTTACCGACGGCATTCATCCCAATAAAAAAGGGGCTAAGACCATGGGGAAAAAACTGGCAAAAAAAATAGAAGCATTGGAGGAATTTTAAGCAACAGTTCAGCCCATCAGTTATAAATACAGCAATGCTTCATGCAGCTCAAATTACTGATAAACTGAGCTGTTGCAACATACAAAGTTTTTATTGCCAAGCCTGAAAAAGTGGAATATAATTAAAATAATTTATGTCGGAATTTGATAAAAGATAGGAGAATTTAATTATGAAATGTCAGAAATTACTTTGCCTTGGAATGGCGGCTATGCTGGCATGTTCCAGCCTTCCAGGGATAACGGCATCTGCACAGGAAATACAGACGCAGGAGGAATTTACAAAAGCTGAGGGCAATACAGAAACAGGTTTCAGGTATATGGAACTGGAAAACTGTACGCTGGAGATTACAAAGTATGTGGGGAGCAGTACAGACATTGAGATTCCGTCTGAAATTGACGGCAAAAAAGTGACGAGCATAGGGCGTGGTGCCTTTGGTGATTGCAGCAGCCTGACTGGCATAAGAATCCCGGATAGTGTGACAAGCATAGGAATTAAGGCTTTTTGGGCTTGCAGCAGCCTGACGAGCATAAGAATCCCGGATAGTGTGACGAGCATAGGGCGTGGTGCCTTTAGTAATTGTAGCAGCCTGACGAGCATAAGCATCCCGTCAGGAATGACGAGCATAGAGATTGATGCTTTTTGTGGCTGCAATAACCTGACGAGTATAAGTATCCCGAATAGTGTGACGAGTATAGGAAGTGGGGCTTTTGAGAATTGCAGCAGTCTGACGAGTATAAGCATCCCGTCAGGAGTGACGAGCATAGGGAGTTGTGCCTTTAATGGCTGCAGCAGCTTAACCAGCATAAGCATCCCGCCGGGAGTGACAAGTATAGAGTATGAGACTTTTTGTAATTGCAGCAGCCTGGTGGGCATAAATATTCCAGACAGTGTGACAAGCATAGGAGGTTATGCCTTTGTGTCTTGCAGCGGCTTGACAAACATAAGCATCCCGAATAGTGTGACGAGCATAGAGACGGGTGCCTTTATGTGTTGCAGCAGCCTGGCCAGCATAAACATACCGGATAGTGTGACGAGCATAGGGGATGATGCTTTTTGGGAATGCAGCGGTCTGACGAGTATAAGAATCCCGGATAGTATGACGTATATAGGGGAAGCTGCCTTTTATATTTGCAGTAACCTGAAAGATGTGTATTACGCTGGAAGCCGGGAGCAGTGGAGCCGGATAGAAATTCTTGAGGGGAATCAGTGCTTGATATCAGCAGCCATCCATTAAGCTTACGTTAAAGCCCGCAAAAGCGGCCATTACCTCTGTGAAATCCAAGAAAAAGAAAATCAAAAAAATGGTATATCTTGTTTTTTATCGGGGGGTATGCTATGATAACTGCCAGAGAGGGAGGATTCTCCGTTACGGGTTTGCATTTAAGGGAAAAGGTTTAAATGGACAAAATGAAAATACTTCTGACAGCCATTAATGCAAAATATATCCACTCCAACTTAGCGGTATACAGTTTGCGGGCATACGCCAAAGAGTACAGAGATTTCATAGAAATAAAAGAATTTACGATTAATCAGAGAAGTGAATATATTTTACAGGAAATATATAAAATAAAACCGGATGTACTTTGCTTTTCCTGTTATATTTGGAATTATGCTTATGTAAGGGAAATTGCGGCGGAGTTTCACAAACTTGTGCCCAATGTTCCAGTCTGGGTGGGGGGACCGGAAGTCTCCTATGAAATAGCGGGAACCTTTATGGAAAATCCCGCTTTTTATGGTGTTATGATAGGAGAAGGGGAAGCTGTTTTTTCGGAGCTGGCAGGACATTATATCCGGGGAGAACAAACAGAAGACCTCCGAAAACTGCGGGGGATTGCTTACAGAAATGGGGGATACGGCACAGAGGAAATTCAAATCACCGGAGAAAGGGAACCTTTGGACTTAAATACCATTCCCTTTTGCTACGAGGATATGGAGGAGTTTAAAAACCGCATCATATATTATGAATCAAGCAGAGGATGCCCTTACCGGTGCAGCTATTGTCTTTCTTCCGTGGAAAAGTCCCTGCGCTTTCGGGACATAAAGCTGGTAAAAGAAGAACTGGCATTTTTTATTGAAAAGGAAGTGCCCCAGGTAAAATTTGTGGACAGGACATTTAACTGCAGCCATGTTCATGCCATGGAAATCTGGAAATTTATAAAGGAAAAAGACAGGGGAATCACCAATTTCCATTTTGAGATTGCCGGAGATTTACTTACGGAGGAGGAATTGGAACTGCTTTCTTCCCTGCGTCCCGGTTTGGTTCAATTGGAAATCGGGGTTCAGTCCACCAATGAAAAAACCTTAAAAGAAATCCGCCGGAACATGTCTTTGGAAGACATAAGGGAAAAGGTAAAGCGCATTCAAAAACCGGGCAATATCCATGAGCATCTGGATTTAATTGCAGGGCTGCCCTACGAGGGATACGAAAGTTTTGCCAAATCTTTTCGGGATATTTACAGGCTAAAGCCTGACCAACTGCAGCTTGGTTTTTTAAAAGTCCTAAAAGGCTCTTATATGTTTGAAAAAAAAGAAGAATATGGTATGATTTACAGAAGCCAGCCTCCCTATGAGGTACTGGAGACAAAGTGGCTTTCCTACGGGGAGATGCTTTCCATTAAACTGGTGGAGGAAATGCTGGAAGTGTATTATAACAGCGGCCAGTTTCAGGTTACCATGAAATGCCTGGATGTGGTTTATCAGGATTCTTTTTGTTTTTTCCTTAAGCTGGGGAAATTTTATGAAAGAAAAGGCTATCTTTCCATGAATCATTCCAGAATCCGCCGGTGTGAAATCCTTTTGGAATTTTTAGGGGAAGATAAAAAAGTATCTTTGGATTTAATAGAGCAGTCACTGCTTTTTGATTTGTATTACAGAGAGAATTTAAAAAGCCGTCCAAAGTGGGCTGCCCCGCTTTCTGTACGTAGCGGGATTATAAAAAAGTACTGTAAAAACGGAAAGTTATCCCATATTGAGCCTTTTTTCTACCGTTTCCCGGGGAAAGAGGCAAAGACCATAAAGGAACTGCCCCGGCGTTTGGAGGAAGAAATTTACGTGCTGTTTGAGTATGAAAAAAGGGATGCCTTAGACCATCAGGCAAAGATAACAGAGATAGAAAAAGAGGAGCTGCAATGAAGATTCAATTGGAAGAAAATTATGATAAAAAAACTGCCGTCAGGTGGATAGGAGGAATATTTGCCCTTTGCGGGGTAGTATTTCTACTTTTCCTGTTTTTTTGGAGCCAGAGAATACGGCCTGTGGATGTAAGCGGATGCCAGATAGACAACGGGCAGATGGTTTACAAAATAGAAAAGACGTACGGGGAAAAATTTATTAAGCTGGAAGGATATGCATATGTGCCGGGTCAAAGCATTGATTATGCCGATATCCGGGTGGTCGCCTATAATCCGGTGAAGGATAAATATTATGAACTTCCCACGGAATGTACGATAAATAAAAAGAGGACAAAGAAAGAAGACGACGGGTTTAATTATGATAACTGCGGTTTTTCTTCCGTGGTTTTTGCAGATAAAGTGGAAAAGGGAACGAAGTTTTTTATCCGCTGCTGCCATAACGGGAAAGATATTCTGCTGGATACAGGAGAGGAGTTTAATCACTAATGATGGATAAAATGAAAAAAGTACAGTCATTTTTTAAAAATATTACCCAGGAAAAATATCTGCCCCTGTTAATATTCGGGGTTATCCAGCTTGTATACCATATTTTTATGAAAGAGCCGGAACAGTCGGATGCCATGTGGTTTTTCAGAAACCAGCTTGATGCCTACACATTAAAAGATTATATTGATATGCGTTATCATACCTGGTCTTCCAGGTTTTTGATTGAGGGAGTTTTAGTTTACGTTTCCAGGAATAATGCCCTATGGAAAATACTGGATTATTTTTTCTGGATGTTTCTTGCCTGGTCTTTCTGCTGGCTGTTCCCCGAGGAAAAACGCCGGGTTTCCTGTGCCATGACAGCAGGTTTTCTGCTGCTTTATCCCATATGGGATTTGCAGACGGCAGGGTGGATTGCCACAAGTGTGAATTATACATGGGCACTGGCTCTTGGCGTGTTTTCCCTTCATGGTGTGACAAGGATTTGTTACGGCAAAAAAACTCCCCTGTGGCTGGGGGCGCTGTATGTGCTGGCGGCTCTTTTCGGCGCTAATATGGAGCAGATGTGTGCAGTGATACTTGCCGTAAACCTGCTGGCAATATTGTATTTTATATACAGGAAAATGAAATGGAAGGATTACTGGCATGTATTGGCATGTTTTCTTGTTTCCCTGGCAGAAATAATTTTTATTCTCACATGTCCGGGGAATGCCCTTCGGGAGAGCAAAGAGATTGCCAACTGGATGCCCTCCTATGCCTCCTTTGATTTTTTGGATAAGCTCTGCCTTGGATTTATGGATACCATGAAGCATCTCATTGCCTCAAACAATCTGATTTTCCTGCTTTTTGCAGGGATTCTGGCAGTGCTGGTTTTTTTAAAAAGCGAAAAACTGGAATACCGTTTTCTGGCTCTGGTTCCGGTGGTGGTCAATATTGTGTTTGTGTTTTTCGGGGGAATGCTGGAGGAATATCTGCCTGAATTCTGGCAGCTTCTTTTGGATAATGCCTATGTAAATGAGAGCAATTACCAGATGGGTTCCAGTTATGTCATTATGCTGGTTTACCTGATTGTATTAGGCAGCGTCCTGGTGTCTATGGTGGTGGTGTGTGAAAACTGGATAGAACTTTTGGCACAGTGTTTTATTCTTGTTTTGGGCCTTGCAACCAGGGTGATTATAGGCTTTACCCCAACCATATATGTTTCCCAGGAAAGAACATTTCTGTTTTTTTATATGATTTTGGGCACGAGTGCAACGTGGCTGGTTGTAAATAACATTGCCCTGCTGCGTTCAAAACGCAGGGTTTTGGAAGCAATGCAGCTTGCAGGCATGTGCTGTGTATTGTTCTGCGTATTGTTCGGGCTGATGTACACAGGATATTTATGTTAGCAGGTAATAAAAAGTTTACAATTCTTTTATGTAAAGTTAATTTTTTTCTCTATTGTGAATCCGGTATGAAAGTGTTACAATATACGATAATGTGTAAAATTGTGTAAACTGATAGGAGTTATAATATATGAATGCAATACAGAAAATATTTGGTACCCACAGTGAGAGGGAATTGAAAAGAATCTATCCCATAGTGGACAAGATTGAGTCTTACCATGATGAATATGAACAGTTGTCAGACGGGCAGCTTCGGGATAAGACAAAGGAATTTAAAAAGAGGCTGGGTGAGGGGGAGACGTTAGATGACATTCTCCCGGAAGCTTTTGCAACGGTAAGGGAAGCGGCAAGGCGTGTGCTTGATATGGAACATTACAGGGTGCAGCTTATCGGCGGCATTATCCTTCATCAGGGTAGAATTGCAGAGATGCGTACCGGTGAAGGTAAGACTTTGGTATCTACCCTTCCGGCATACTTAAATGCCTTAGAGGGAAAAGGCGTATATATTGTAACTGTCAACGACTATCTGGCAAAGCGTGATGCGGAGTGGATGGGACAGGTGCATGAATTTTTAGGGCTTACCGTAGGGGTTGTATTAAACTCTATGGATAATGATGAGAGACGGGAAGCCTATAATTGTGACATTACTTATATTACCAATAACGAACTTGGGTTTGACTACCTTAGGGACAATATGGTGATTTACAAAGAACAGTTGGTACAGAGGGGGCTTCATTATGCCATTATTGATGAGGTGGACTCTGTTTTGATTGACGAGGCAAGAACCCCGCTTATTATTTCCGGGCAAAGCGGGAAGTCTACCAGGCTTTACGAAGCCTGTGATATTTTGGCACAGCAGCTTACCCGGGGTGAGGAAAGCCAGGAGTTCTCCAAAATGGACGCCATTATGGGAGTGGAGATTGAGGAGACAGGAGATTTTGTTGTAAATGAGAAGGATAAGGTAGTAAATTTAACCCTGGAAGGCGTCAAAAAGGTAGAGCAGTTTTTTAAGATTGATAACCTGGCGGACGCGGAGAATCTGGAAATCCAGCATAACGTAATTCTTGCCCTCCGTGCCCATAACCTTATGTTCAGGGACCAGGATTATGTGGTAAAAGACAATGAAGTTTTGATTGTGGATGAGTTTACCGGACGTATTATGCCGGGACGGCGTTATTCCGACGGACTGCATCAGGCAATTGAGGCGAAGGAGCATGTAAAGGTGAAAAGGGAGAGCAAAACCCTTGCAACCATTACATTCCAGAACTTTTTCAATAAATTTGAGAAAAAATCAGGTATGACGGGTACTGCCTTAACGGAGGAAAAGGAGTTCCGTGATATTTACGGAATGGACGTTATTGAGATTCCCACAAACCGTCCGGTTATCCGTGAGGATTTGCAGGATGTGGTTTACAAGACGAAACGGGAGAAAATGCATGCGGTGTGCGATGCCGTGGAGGAGGCACATGCAAAGGGACAGCCTGTTCTGGTAGGTACTATTAATATTGACACTTCGGAAGAATTAAGCAAGATGTTAAAACGCCGGGGCATTCCCCACAATGTGTTAAATGCCAAGTTCCATGAGCAGGAGGCGGAGATTGTAGCCCAGGCAGGAGTCCACGGTGCAGTTACCATTGCCACCAATATGGCGGGCCGTGGTACGGATATTAAACTGGACGATGAAGCAAAAGCGGCGGGAGGCTTAAAGATTATAGGTACGGAACGCCATGAATCCAGACGAATTGACAATCAGCTCAGGGGACGTTCCGGGCGTCAGGGAGACCCGGGAGAATCCCAGTTTTATATTTCCCTGGAAGATGATTTAATGCGTCTTTTCGGTTCGGAAAAGTTAATGTCCATGTTTAATGCATTAGGAGTGCCGGAAGGCGAACAGATTCAGCATAAGATGTTGTCTTCCGCCATTGAGAAGGCCCAGACAAAAATTGAGTACAATAACTTTGGAATACGTAAGAATCTGTTAGAGTATGACCAGGTAATGAATGACCAGAGGGAGATTATCTATGCAGAGCGTCTTCGCGTGTTAAACGGGGAGAGTATGCGGGATGTTATCTTTAAGATGATTACGGACAGGGTGGAAGCGGCTGTGGATATGTGTATTTCCAACGAACTGCCTCCCCAGGAATGGGATGTGAAAGAATTAAATGATATTCTTATCCCTGTGATTCCTCTAAATCCTGTGACGCCGGAAGATGTGGCGGATATGAAAAACAGCAAGGAGTTAAAACATACCCTTAAGGAGAAAGCCGTAAAACTTTATGAGGCAAAAGAGACGGAATTTCCTGAGCCGGAGCAGTTCCGTGAGTTAGAGCGGGTTGTGCTTTTAAAGGTAATTGACAGGAAGTGGATGGACCACATTGACGATATGGACCAGCTTCGTCAGGGTATCGGCCTTCAGGCTTACGCCCAGAAAGACCCGCTGGTGGAATACAAGATGAGCGGGTTTGACATGTTTGACGGCATGATTGCCAATATCCAGGAGGAAACGGTACGTCTTTTGTACCATGTGCGCATTGAGCAGAAAGTAGAACGTGAACAGGTTGCCAAGGTAACGGGAACCAACAAAGACGATTCTGCCGTAAGGGGGCCTAAGAGGCGGGAATCTGCAAAAGTTTACCCCAATGACCCATGCCCCTGCGGAAGCGGTAAAAAGTACAAACAGTGCTGCGGCAGAAAAATGTGATAATTTATAAAGATAAATACCAGAAATTTTAATGATATGGAACGTTAAAATTTCTGGTATTTTTGGCCTATTTGTGATATTGTTTATTTGAAAGAGACAGATGAAAGGAGACAGACGAATGAAGAAAAAAGTCGCAATGAGGTTACTTTTCATTCTGGGTGTTTTTTCTGTTTTTGGAGGCTGCGGCAGTAAAGCGGCAGGGACAAGCCGGACAGATAATGGAAATCAGGCGGTAAATGAGGTATATTCTACGGAAGAGGCTGCCGGGGGCACAGAGGAATTGGAGAGCGGTACGGTAGAGCTGACCATATGGGCAGAGCAGGCAAACTTTGATATGCTGAATAAAATGATAGATAAATTTAAGGAAGAACATGCCGGGGAAGCAGAATTTAATATTACCCTGGCAGAGAGCGCTGATTCAGGAACAAAGGGCGAGGTGTTAAAGGATGTACATAACGCGGCGGATATTTTTCCCATGGCAGATGACCAGTTAGCACCTTTGGCAGGAGCGGGTGCGCTGGCAAAAGTGCCCAATGAGGAGGAAATCAGGGAGGCAAATTTGGAGGATGCCGTGGATGCCGCCAGTTTGAACGGTACCTTGTATGCATACCCTATGACGGCGGATAACGGATATTTTCTATATTATGATAAACGTTATTTTTCGGAGAAAGATGTGGAAACCTTAGACAGTATTCTTACAGTGGCTGCGGCAAACCAGAAAAAATTCACCATGGACTGGACTTCCGGCTGGTATCTGTACGCTTTTTTTGGAGAAACAGGACTGGAGTTTGGCATTAATGATGACGGTGTAACAAATTACTGTAACTGGAATGCCACAGAGGGCGGCATTAAGGGGACAGACATTGCCAGTGCGCTGCTTGCCATTGGTTCCCATCCGGGTTTTGAAAGCAGGTTTGATGAAGACTTTTTGGCAGGGGTAAAAGACGGCAGCGTGATTGCGGGAGTCAGCGGCGTATGGAATGCAGTGGAAGTTCAAAACGCCTGGGGCGGGGATTACGGCGCGGTAAAACTTCCCACCTATACCTGCGGCGGACAGCAGGTTCAGATGTCTTCTTTTAAAGGATATAAAATGATGGGGGTAAATTATTACTCTAAGCATAAAGAATGGGCGCTTACGCTGGCAGATTACCTTACCAATGAGGAAAACCAGATTATGCGGCTGGAAGAGAGAAATCAGGGGCCTTCCAATAAGCATGCGGCAGAGTCTGAACTGGTGCAGGGGGTTCCTGCTATCCAGGCGGTGATTGACCAGGCACAGTACGGCAAGCTGCAGCGTGTGGGAAACAGTTATTGGGACGGTACATATGAATTTGGGCTGACTATGACGCAGGGCAATCCCAGGGGGTTGGAACTTCAGGATATTATGGACAATTTAGTGTCCGTTATTACCCAGTCCAGTGTACAATAGAAACAGGAGGCATGGAATGAAAAACAGGCAGGGGCGTGTAAGCACAAAAAAGATTATCTTGATTCCCGTGTTTATACTGGGAATTGTGTCTATTATTTCCAATATTGCGGCAGTGGCTAATGTACGCCGGGTAAATTCCAGCGCCAGGCAGATTGCAGACGGCCATATGGTGTGCATATCCAAATTGGGGGATATTCAGAAGGAAACCCAGAATATCCATGAGCTGGGGCTGTCCCATATTATTGCCACGGATTTGACGGCAATGGTGGAACTGGTGGAGAGTATCAGGGAAGAGCAGGAAGTTTTAGATGGTCATCTGGAGGATTTTAAGCAGTATGTCACAGAAGACAGCCAGGCAAGTTATGAGGATTTGCTTTCAAATTATGAACAGCTAAAGTATGAGATTTCCAATCTGATGGCATACAGTGCCGACAGCCAGAAGGAGAAGGCATATGACCTGGCAAACGGAGATGTGGCAGAATATGTCAGGGTCATGCAGGTGGATATAGAGCAGATGAAGGAAGTGGTAAATGTCCAGGCGGAGGAAGCAAAGACCCGGCTTAGCAATGTATACTTTAATGCTTTGGCAATCAGCGGATTTACGATTATCGTCAGTGTTATTTCTCTGTTTGCCGCGGTTTTAAGCGTACTAAAGATGGTGATTATGCCATTGTCCCAGACCCAGAAGGAAATCAGCAATATCATTACGGATATTGATAACCGGGAAGGGGATTTGACAAGGCGTGTCACGATTTTAGCAAATCGGGAAGTGGCGGAAGTAGGCAGCGGAATCAATGTGTTTATGGGAAAACTTCAGGATATTTTTAAGATGATTATTAATAATTCCCAGAAAATGGAAACGGTTGTCAACGAAGTGCGGGAGAGCGTGATTACTTCCAATAACAACGTATCGGATTTATCTGCCATGACGAAAGAACTTTCCGCTACCATGCTGGAGATGTCGGAGAATGCTTCCCGGATTAATACAAATACGGATTCGGTGAAAAAAGAAGTGGACGCCATTGCGCTGCGGTGTACGGAGATTAATAATTATGCCAAAGAGATGAAAGACCATGCGGATTCCATGGAGGCTACGGCGCAGACAAACAGCGAAACCACCGGCAGAAAAGTAAATGAAATCTTAAATGTGCTAAATCAATCCATTGAGGAGAGCAACAGCGTAGACCAGGTAAACAGCCTTACCAACGATATTTTAAATATTGCAAGCCAGACAAACCTTCTGGCGCTAAATGCGTCCATAGAAGCGGCAAGGGCAGGGGAGGCAGGAAGAGGTTTTGCGGTAGTTGCAACGGAAATCAGCCAGTTGGCGGCGGCCAGCCAGGAGGCGGCAAACCATATCCAGCAGATTAACAGCGTGGTGACGGCGGCAGTACATAATTTGGCGGAGAACGCCAACGGCATGGTACAGTATATGAGTGATTCCATCCTTCCGGAGTTTGATGCCTTCGTAGAGTCCGGCAGCGAATACAAGAAAAAGGCCTCTTACATTGAGACGGTTATGAATGAGCTGGACGAGAGGACGGAAGTGTTAAAAGATACCATGGCAGAGATTGCAGAGTCCATCGGAACCATTGCCCAGTCTATTGATGAAGGAGTAAGGGGTGTAGGCTGCGCGGCAGACAGTACCCAGGGACTGGTGGGAAATATGGAGAACATTTCAAAGCGGATGGATGAAAACTACGAGATTGCCGGTGATTTGAAAAAAGAGACAGCAATTTTTACAAAATTGTAGCATAAAGTTTATATAATTTTGAAACGTCAGAGGATAATATTGTGGAAAAGAATTATGTCTGTGATATGACAGAGGGAAATGAAGTTGCCCTATTGCTGAAGTTTGCTGTGCCTATGCTGGTGGGAAATATTTTTCAGCAGTTTTACAATATGGCAGATTCTATTATTGTAGGCAAATTTGTGGGAGCAAACGCTCTCGGGGCAGTGGGCTCCGTGGGAAGCCTGAACTTTTTGTGTTTTTCTTTATGCATTGGCCTGGGCGGCGGGATTGGGGTATTAATATCCCAGTATTTTGGTGCCGGGCAGGATGACTATGTGAAAAAAATCATTGCAAATGCAATATATATTACCCTGGGTGCAGGACTTCTTATGAGTTTTTGCGGCGTATTTTTGGCACATCCTATTTTACATGTTATGAATACGCCGGCGGAAACGCTCTCGGATGCCAAAACTTACATGCAGATTGTGTGCGGCGCAACGGTGGTTGTGGCGGGCTATAATACCATATCCGCCATATTAAGGGCGCTGGGGGATTCGAAAACGCCGTTGATTTTTCTGGTGGCGGCATGCGGGGTCAATGTGGTGTTAGACCTTTTATTTGTGGTTGCTTTTCATATGGGAGTGGCAGGGGCGGCATTGGCCACCATTATTTCCCAGTTTTTGGCAATGATTGGCTCCATTTTGTTTGGCATGTGGAAAAACGTTTATTTGAGACTGGAAAAACGGCATTTTGCTTTTGACAGGGATATTATGAAAAAAAGTTTTAGGTTGGGCATTCCCATGGCGGCGCAGAATGCTCTGATTGCATTTTCCTGTGTGGCGCTGCAGAGCGTGGTAAACCGTTTTGGGGCGGTGGTGATGGCGGCTTACACGGCTACGGGACGCGTGGAGCAGTTGGTGCAGCAGCCTTTCGGCTCCCTGGGAACGGCAGTTTCCACATTTGCAGGGCAGAATGCCGGGGCGGGAAAATATGACCGCGTCACAACGGGCTGTAAAAAAAGCGTGTACCTTGTAATTGCCTTTAGCGCGGTGATGATAGTTGTAATGTTTGTGTTTGGAAATGCCATTGTAAGTTTGTTTGTCAATGACCCGCAGGTAATTGAGATTGGGGCAAAGGGCCTTCGGATTACAAGTTTTATGTATGTGGGCCTGGGGCTTATCTACGTGATGCGCGGCATGTTAAACGGTGTGGGAGACGCGGTGTTTTCCATGTTAAACGGTGTGACCGAGGTGATTGGACGCATTGGTTTTGCCTGGATTTTAATGATGATTCCTTCCGTGGGGCTGTGGGGCGTATGGTATACCAACGGTCTTACCTGGATGCTCACGGGTGCAATGAATGTAGTGCGTTTCCTTCAGGGCAGATGGCGTACAAAATCCGTGGTACATTTGGATGAGAAAAACATGAATACGGGCTTTTAAATCTAAAAAAACAATTAAAAAATAATTAAAACTGAAAAAGACATTGTAAAAGCGGTAAAATGGGTTTAAAATATTATAGCTTGAAAAAATCAGTTCACTTTACATTTTTTTGGAGGAAGTATGATAAAGTATAGCGTAAAAAAGCCTTTTACCGTTTTTGTTGCGGTCATAATTGTGCTGGTAATCGGATTTGTATCTCTTTCCGGTATGAAGACAGACCTTCTGCCGGATATGAATATGCCATATATGATGGTGATTACTACATACCCAGGAGCCAGCCCTGAAAAAGTTGAGGAAAATGTAACAAAGCCCATAGAGAGCACATTGGGCACAATCAGCGGCGTGGAGAATGTTACAAGTACCAGCGCGGAGAATTACAGCATGGTTACATTGGAATTTGCGGAGGATACCAGCATGGATTCTGCCATGGTGAAAGTCTCCTCGGCGTTAAACCAGTTGGAATCTTCCCTGCCGGATACCTGCGGGACTCCCAATATTATGGAAATCAGCATGGATATGATGGCAACCATGTATGTCAGCGTCAGTTGTGAAGGCAAAGATATATACGAGCTGTCCGATTTTGCCCAGGAGACGGTAATCCCTTATTTTGAACGGCAGAACGGGGTTGCAAGGGTAACGGATGTAGGTATTGTGGAAAAGATTATTGAAGTCCGTTTAAACAAGGAAAAAATAGACAAAATAAATGATAAAGTGCTGGCACTTACCAATGATAAGCTGGAGGATGCCCAGGCAGACCTTGATGATGCCCAAAGGGAGATTTCGGATGCCAGAAGCGAAATCAGCCAACAGGAGAATGACCTGGCTGCAAAGCAGGAGGAGACGACATCCCAGCTTGCCGATGCCACCTTAAAGTTAAATGAGGCAGTGGCTTCCAGGGCGTCTTACGAGTCGGAACTTACCAGCCTAAAGACCAGCCAGGCAGCGTTAAAGGCGGAGAAGCAGGCATATAAGGATAATAAAGTCCGGGATACATATAACAGCTTAAACAGCATGTATGCAGGAATGAATGTGTCCCTTACAGTCCGCATCTATGCCGGCGGATATTAAGGATGCCATAGATAATCCTGATAAACTTGCCTATTTCAAATCGGCGGTGGAGACTTTGGCGGCTATGCCTGGAGCCCCGGTAGATGCGTCGGTGGCACAGCAGGCAAGGGAACTGGATAAGGCGGCTTTAAAACAGGTGTATGATATTATCAATACGCGTATTCCCCAGATTAATACGGAACTTGCCAACTTAAAGATAAAAATCCAGGCGGCAGAGAAGGTATTGGAGGAAATTGAGAAGCAGATGGCGTCCATTGACGAGGCTTATGTACAGGCAGAAGAAGGAAAGATTTCTGCGGCGGCAGGTTTCGGCTCGGGAAGCGCACAAATTGCTGCGGCAAAATCCGCAATGGATGACGCCAAAGAGAAACTGGAGGAAGCCAATGAGACTTACCAGGATTCCGCCAAAGAGGCAAGGAAAAATGCCAACATCGACCAGATGCTTACGTTAGAGACTTTGTCAAATATGATATATGCCCAGAATTTCTCTATGCCGGCAGGTTATGTGGATGATAAGGAAGACAACCAGTGGCTGCTAAAAGTAGGGGAAAACTATGATTCCCCGGAGCAGTTGAAAAATATGGTGCTGACCAATATAGAGGATATCGGGGATATTCATTTAAAGGATGTAGCGGATATTGTGGTTTTGGACAATGCGGACGAGACATATGCCAGGGTAAACGGCAATCCCGGGGTAGTTCTTTCTATTTTTAAAGGAAGTACGGCGGGAACATCTGACGTTTCTAAGACATGTAACCAGGCGATGGAAGAACTGGAGCAGGAGCATGAAGGTTTAGACATTACGGCTCTGGTAGACCAGGGGGATTATATTGCCATGATTATTGAAAGCCTTGTTACCAGTATGGTACAGGGGGCGCTGCTTGCAATTGTGATTCTTGCCATTTTCCTTACGGATGTGCGGCCTACCCTCGTGGTAGCTTTCAGTATTCCCTTTAGTGTGCTTTTGTCCATTGTGATTATGTATTTTACCAATATATCCATTAACATTATGTCCCTGTCGGGACTGGCATTAGCGGTGGGTATGCTGGTGGATAACTCTATTGTAGTAATAGAAAATATATACCGTTTAAGATACCGGGGGTTAGAAGCCCCAAGGGCGGCTGTCCAGGGGGCGAAACAGGTAGCGGGGGCAATTATGGCGTCCACCTTAACCACCATCTGCGTATTTTTCCCCATGGTATTTACATCAGGACTGGTGCGCCAGCTTATGCTTCCCTTTGCCCTTACCATTTCCTTTGCATTGATGGCATCTTTGGTGGTGGCGGTTACCGTCGTGCCCACCATGGGTTCTGCTATGCTTAAGAATGTGAAGCCCAAAGAGCATAAAATATTTGATAAAGTGCAGGCTGTTTACGGGAAGACGCTGGCATTTTGCCTGCGTGTTAAGATTCTTCCCATAGCCCTTGCCGTGGCGCTTTTGGTATTTTGTATTTTTGCCGTTATCAATATGGGAATTGTATTTTTGCCGGATATGGGAAGCGAACAGATTTCCGTGACGGTGGAAATGCCGGAAGAATATGACAGGGAGACTGCCTACAAGAAGGCGGATGATGTGATGGAGGCCATTCTCACCGTGGAAGGCATTGATTATGTGGGCTCTATGGATGCAGGAAGTTCCTCAGGATTAATCGGGGGAATGGCAGAGACAACTGATGATTACAGCAGTTATTCCTACTTTATCATTCCAAAAGAAGATTATACGGAAATTGCACAGGTGGAAGCAATCTGTAAAGAGGTGGAAGAAAAAACAAAAGATATGGACTGTGAGGTGACGGTATCCAATTCCATGATGGGTGAGATGGATACTATGTTGGGAAGCGGTCTGCAGATTGATGTGTATGGCCCGGATTTGGAAGTATTAAAAAATATTACGGAAGATATTGTGGGCATGGTGGAAAAAACAGAGGGCTTTTCGGAAGTTTCCAACGGCCAGGAGGATGCGGATGAGGAAATTCATCTAAACATCGATAAAGACGAATCCATGCGTTTAGGACTTACCGGCGCCCAGATTTACGGGGAAATTTCAGACCGGCTCACCACAGATAAAACGGCGGTTACATTGAAGGTGGATGAGACGGACATGGATGTAAAGATTATTAATGAAACGGACCCTCTCACAAAAGAAAACTTAATGGATATGGAATTTGAGACTAATAAGACAGACGATGACGGAAAACAGGTGACGGAAACCCATAAATTAAGGGAATTTGCCAAAATTGAGTATAACCCCGGCGTAAACAGTATCGGCCGTTCCAACCAGGTACGTACCATGAGCGTTACGGCTTCCACCATGGAGGGATATAATACCACGCTTTTGTCCCGTGAAGTGGAAGATTTGCTGGAGGATTATGAACTGCCGGAGGGTTACACCATGGAATTTGGGGGGGAAACCAGCAATACCACGGATATGGTTACCCAGATGGGAAAATTAATGCTTTTGGGGTTCCTTTTGATTTATCTGATTATGGTGGCACAGTTCCAGAGCCTGTTATCACCTTTTATTGTTATTTTTACCGTGCCTTTGGCATTTACCGGAGGACTTTTGGGTATGCTTGCCACAGGAGAGCAGATGTCCCTTATCAGCCTGATTGGATTTCTTGTGTTAATGGGAACAGTTGTAAATAATGGTATCGTGTTTGTGGATTACGCCAACCAGCTTCGCTTAGGGGGCATGGAGAGGCGGGATGCCCTGATAGCTACCGGGCAGACGCGTATGAGGCCTATTCTTATGACGGCATTTACCACAATTCTTGCCATGCTTGCCATGTTATTCAGTAAGAGCAGCGGAAGCGAGATGGGAAGAGGCATGGCGATTGTGGTGGCAGGAGGTTTGCTGTATGCCACATTAATGACGTTATATGTTGTGCCGGTACTTTACGATGTCTTCTACCGCAAACCCATGAAGGAAATTGACGTAGGGGATGATACCATAGATGACGTTCCTGATGATGCGGCAGAGTTTATGGAACAACTG
The DNA here is from genome assembly GCA_947630855.1 of uncultured Lachnospiraceae bacterium. GTDB lineage: Bacteria > Bacillota > Clostridia > Lachnospirales > Lachnospiraceae > Roseburia_B. Next base: position 175 of record CANRJF010000005.1, on the reverse strand, counting down.
CAGAAAAGCGGGAAAATATTATAAAAGGAGGAACATTTTCATATGGGCGGAAAAATGAAATACATGAAAATATTCTGCAACCTTGCATTGGCAGTTTTTCTATTGTTTTGTACGATTTTTATTCTGCCTAAAGTCATAATGTTCTTTATACCTTTTGTGATAGGCTTTTTGCTTT